>DAMAFT010001144.1:0-1008 GCA_031995805.1 Massilia sp. | reverse complement strand
ATTTTCTAGACAAGCTTCGCCTCGAGGCGAAGTTCGACGACTTCACGGTGGTGGCCGACCAGCCCATCCGCTACAAGGGCGACGGCTCGGCGCCGGGCCCGTTCGATTACTTCCTCGCCTCGTCGGCCCTGTGCGCGGCCTACTTCGTCAAGCTGTACTGCACGAGCCGCAACATCCCGACCGAGAACATCCGCCTCTCGCAGAACAATATCGTCGATCCGGAAGACCGCTACCGCCAGGTCTTCAAGATCCAGGTCGAGCTGCCGCCCGACATCTCGGACAAGGACCGCCAGGGCATCCTGCGCTCGATCGAGCGCTGCACCGTCAAGAAGGTGGTGCAGGCCGGTCCCGAGTTCGTGATCGAGGAAGTCGACAACCTCGACGCCGACGCGCAGGCGCTGCTGGCGCTGCAGCCCGAGGCCGGCGCGGCGACCCGCATCCCCGGCAAGGACCTGCCGCTGGAGCAGACCATCGCCAACATGTCGGCCCTGCTGGCCGGGCTGGGCATCAAGATCGAGATCGCTTCCTGGCGCAACATCGTGCCGAACGTGTGGTCGCTGCACATCCGCGACGCCCATTCGCCGATGTGCTTCACCAACGGCAAGGGCGCCACCAAGGAAAGCGCGCTGGCCTCGGCCCTGGGCGAATACATCGAGCGCATCAGTTGCAACCACTTCTATGCGGGCAGCTACTGGGGCGCGGAGTTCGCCGACGCGGCGTTCGTGCACCATCCGGACGAGCGCTGGTTCCAGCCCGGGCCGGACGACACGCTGCCGGCCGGCATCCTCGACGACGACTGCCTGCCGGTTTACGATCCGGACGGCGAACTGCGCGCCTCGCACCTGGTCGACACCAATTCCGGCAACGCGGCGCGCGGCATCTGCGCGCTGCCGTTCGTGCGCCACTCGGACGGCGAAACCGTCTATTTCCCGTCCAACCTGGTCGAGAACCTGTACGCCAGCAACGGCATGAGCGCCGGTAACACGCTGGCCGAGGCGCAGGTGCAGT
>DAMAFT010001143.1:0-1011 GCA_031995805.1 Massilia sp. | reverse complement strand
AGCCCCGGGTCCAGCTCGAGGATCAGGCCGTTCGGATCCGGCGCCACGTGCCAGCTTGGCACGACCCAGATGTTCTTGCCGATGTGGATCGGCTCGAACTGCGACTGCGTCAGGCGCACCCAGTCGGCGTCCGCCACGGCGCGCGTGGAAAACGTCGGGGCCTGCGCCAGGCCGATGGCGGCGGCGGCCTCGGCGACGATGGCGGCCGGGTCGGCGTCCACGTCGAGCAGCGCGACCACGCGGCTGTGGTCCCAGGCGGCCTGCTCGGGCACCATGCCCGGTTCGCCGAACAGCGGCTTTTCGTCTTCGGTGCCCTCGTCGGCATCCTCGACCGACACCGACAGCGCGCCCGCTTCCATCAGGGCGTCGGACAGCCCCTCGGCATGCTCGCGCGCGATTTCGATGACGACTTCGTTCCAGCTCATTGTGCGGCCTTTGCGTCTGCCTTCGATTCGGTCTTGGCGCCCAGCGCGCCGTCCTTCGGCAGGTCCGGCTTGTGGGCCAGTTTCTGCTCCAGGTAGTGGATGTTGGTGCCGCCCTCGATGAAGCGGGCGTCGACCATCAGTTCGCGGTGCAGCGGGATGTTGGTGAGGATACCCTCGACCACCATTTCCGACAACGCGATCTGCATGCGGCGGATCGCCTGGTCGCGGGTGGCGCCGTAGGCGATGACCTTGCCGATCATCGAATCGTAGTGCGGCGGCACGTAATAGCCGGCGTACGAGTGCGAATCGACGCGGATGCCGGGGCCGCCCGGCGGATGCCAGCCGGTGATGCGGCCCGGCGACGGGGTGAACTTGAACGGGTCTTCGGCGTTGATGCGGCACTCGATCGCGTGGCCCGACAGCATGATGTCGCGCTGGCGGAAGCGCAGCTTTTCGCCGCAGGCGATGCGGATCTGTTCCTGCACGATGTCGATGCCGGTGATCATTTCGGTGACCGGGTGTTCGACCTGCACGCGGGTGTTCATCTCGATGAAGTAGAACTCGCCGTTCTCGTACAGGAATTCGA
>DAMAFT010001142.1:0-1015 GCA_031995805.1 Massilia sp. | reverse complement strand
GGTAGTTAATTTACAAACCCGGGACACACCCCAGCAAGGCGGAAAAAAAATACATGTAGTTTCACTACTTGCGGCATGTTCCCCGTTCTCGCTTCACAATGGCGCCATCGACCATTCCCGGAGCACCCATGCGCATCGCCACCTTCAACGTCAACAGCATCAACACCCGCCTCGGCGCCCTGCTGCAATGGCTGGACGAGACCAAACCGGACGTCGCCTGCCTGCAGGAACTGAAGGCGCCCCAGGACAGGTTCCCGGAAGCGGAGATCCGCGCCGCCGGCTATTGCCCGATCTGGCATGGGCAGAAGAGCTGGAACGGCGTGGCGCTGCTGGCGCGCGGCGTCGAACCCCAGGAGACGCAGCGTGGCCTGCCGGGCGATGCCACCGACGAGCAGAGCCGCTATATCGAGGCAATGGTGAACGGCGTGCTCGTCGCCGGCCTGTATCTCCCCAACGGCAATCCGGCGCCCGGCCCCAAGTTCGACTACAAGCTCGGCTGGATGGAACGCCTGCGCCTGCGCGCCCAGGCGTTCATCGATGCCGGCACCCCGGTCGTCATCGCCGGCGACTTCAACGTGATCCCGACCGGCGCCGACGTCTACAAGCCCGAGCGCTGGGTCGACGACGCGCTGTACCGCCCGGAGACCCGGGCCGCCTGGGAGCGCCTGCTCGAGCAGGGCTGGACCGATGCGCTGCGCGCCATGCATCCCGGCCAGACCATCTACACGTTCTGGGATTACTTCCGCGACGCCTACGGCCGCAACGCCGGCCTGCGCATCGACCACCTGCTGCTCAGCCCCGCGCTGGCGCCGCGCCTGAGGGCGGCCGGCGTCGACCGCGACGTGCGCGGGCGCGAAAAACCCAGCGACCACGCGCCGACGTGGGTCGAATTCGACTGGCCGTGAGGGACTGCGGCGCCGCGCACCTATTCGCGCACGAGCATCAGCGGCAGCGCGCTGGCGATCACGGTCTCGATGTCCGGTTCGTAGCCGTCCTCGATCCAGCGCAGGGCAAT
>DAMAFT010001141.1:0-1022 GCA_031995805.1 Massilia sp. | reverse complement strand
CCCGATGATGGTGCGCGACTTCCAGTCCGTCATCGGCGAGGAATGCCGCGTGCAGATGCCGCAGATGACCGGCCGCCAGCCCGACTACGTCGTCGCCTGCATCGGCGGCGGCTCGAACGCGATGGGCATCTTCTACCCGTACATCGACGAGCCGGGCGTGCGGCTGGTCGGCGTCGAGGCGGCGGGCGAGGGGCTCGACTCCGGCAAGCACGCGGCCTCGCTGACGGCCGGCTTCCCGGGCGTCCTGCACGGCAACCGGACCTACCTGCTGCAGGACGACGACGGCCAGATCATCGAGACCCATTCGGTGTCGGCCGGCCTGGACTACCCGGGCGTCGGCCCCGAGCACGCATGGCTGAAGGACAGCAGGCGCGCCGAGTACGTGTCGATCACCGACGACGAGGCGCTGCAGGCCTTCCACGACTGCTGCCGCATCGAGGGCATCATCCCGGCGCTGGAATCCTCGCACGCGATCGCCTATGCGGCCAAGCTGGCGCCGACGCTGCCGGGCGACACGATCATCCTGGTCAACCTGTCGGGCCGCGGCGACAAGGACATGCACACCGTGGCGCAACGGGCGGGACTGAACTTCGGCTGACGCCGGGCTTTCTCCCCTCCACCGCATCCACAGAAAGGAATCCAGCATGTCCCGCATCGAACAGACTTTCCAGACCCTGAAACAGCAGGGCAAGACCGGCCTCGTCACCTTCGTCACGGCCGGCGACCCCGGCCCGGAACTGACCGTCCCGCTGCTGCACGCCCTGGTCGAGGGCGGCGCCGACGTCCTCGAACTCGGCGTCCCGTTCTCCGACCCGATGGCCGAGGGCCCCGTGATCCAGCGCGCCTGCGAGCGCGCGCTCGCCTTCGGCATCGGCATGAACGACGTACTCGGCTACGTGCGCGAGTTCCGCCGCACCAATGCGCACACGCCCGTGGTGCTGATGGGCTACGCCAACCCGATCGAGCGCATGGGCCCGTCCGAATTCATCCGCCGCGCGCGCGAGGCCGGCGCCGACGGCGCC
>DAMAFT010001140.1:0-1023 GCA_031995805.1 Massilia sp. | reverse complement strand
GCGGCATCTTGGCCAGGTCGGCCACCACCGGCTTGCCGGCGATGTCCTTGCCCAGCGCGACGGTCAGGCTGGAGGCGCTGTCGCCGTACACCTTGGAGCCGAGGATCTCGGTCAGGCGCACGATCTGGCGCTTCGGGTTCGGCAGTTCCAGCGCCATGTAGTTCTTGCCGGGGATGGTCTCGACCACGCGGATCGACGTCAGCGACAGCGACCGGGCCAGGTCGCGCGCCAGGTTGACGATCTGGCTGCCCTTCACGCCCGTCGCCGGCTCGATCTCGTAGCGGGTGACCACCGGCCCCGGATACGCGGCCACGACCTTGGCCTCGACGCCGAAGTCGGACAGCTTCTTCTCGATCAGGCGGCTGGTGAATTCGAGCGTGTCGATGGCCACCGATTCCTGCGCCGGCGGGGCGTCGTCCAGCAGCGCCAGCGGCGGCAGCGTGGAGTCGCCGTGCACCTCGAACAGGTGCGACTGGCGCTCCTTCTCGGCGCGCTCGGAGCGCGGCACGCTGGTCATCTGCGGTTCGATCTTGATGGCGGCGACCGGGGCGGACGCCGACGGCGGCTTCGGCGCCGGCGCGGTGTGGGCCATGACGGCGGTGCCGGCCGGCGCCGGCGCCGGAACGTCGTCGAGATCGGCATCGTCGAACGTCGGTTCCGCCGGCGCGTAGCCGGAGCCGACGGCGCCGCCGGCGTCCGGCTCGGTGCGCGCGGCGCCGTCCTTCGGTTCCGCCCTGCCCTTGACCTTCGCCTTCACCTTGGCCAGGAAGCCGCCCTTCGCGGGCGCCGCGCTCTGCTGGAATTCCTCGTCGTCGCCACCCGCGCCGGCGTTCGGTTCATGGCGCAGGATCGGCGCGTTGCCGTGCTTTTCGACGTACTTGGCGCGTTCGTGCACGACCACCTCGTCGCGCTGGTGCGCGGCGGCCTCGCCCTGGCGGCGGTCTTCGCGGTCTTCGTAGCGCAGGCGGAACCAGCCGGAAGTGGTCTCGACCCATTCGCCGATGCGCTCGGCCACGGCCAGCC
>DAMAFT010001139.1:0-1025 GCA_031995805.1 Massilia sp. | reverse complement strand
CGGTTGCCGTTCGACTGCATCGGCGACACCAGGCCGCTCTGCTCCATCTGCTCGATCAGGCGCGCCGCGCGGTTGTAGCCGATGCGCAGGTGGCGCTGGACCAGCGAGATCGATGCCTTGCGGTTCTTCAGCACCACCTGCACCGCCTGGTCGTACATGGCGTCGGACTCGCCGCCGCCCTCGCCCGCCGCGGCCGCGCCGTCGGCGCCGCCTTCCTCGGCCACGCCGCCCTCGAGGATGCCCTCAATGTAATTCGGCTCGCCCGTTTCCTGCAGGTGTTTTACAACTCGATGCACTTCGTCGTCCGAGACGAAGGCGCCGTGCACGCGCACCGGCAGGCCGGTCCCCGGCGGCATGTACAGCATGTCGCCCATGCCCAGCAGGGTTTCCGCGCCCATCTGGTCGAGGATGGTGCGCGAGTCGATCTTGGACGACACCTGGAACGCGATGCGGGTCGGGATGTTCGCCTTGATCAGGCCCGTGATCACGTCCACCGACGGACGCTGCGTCGCCAGGATCAAGTGGATGCCGGCCGCGCGCGCCTTTTGCGCGATGCGCGCGATCAGCTCCTCGACCTTCTTCCCGACCACCATCATCAGGTCGGCCAGCTCGTCGATGATGATGACGATCGTCGGCAGCTTGTCCAGCGGTTCCGGCGCGTCCGGGGTCAGCGAGAACGGGTTCGGGATGTGTTCCTCGCGCTTGGCCGCCTCCATGATCTTGCCGTTGTAGCCGGCCAGGTTGCGCACGCCCAGCTTCGACATCAGCTTGTAGCGGCGTTCCATCTCGTTGACCGCCCAGTTCAGCGCATGGCCGGCCTGGCGCATGTCGGTGACCACCGGCGCCAGCAGGTGCGGGATGCCTTCGTAGACCGACATCTCCAGCATCTTCGGGTCGATCAGGATCAGGCGCACGTCGGCCGGATCGGCCTTGTACAGCAGCGAGAGGATGGTCGCGTTGATGCCCACCGACTTGCCCGAACCGGTGGTGCCGGCCACCAGCAGGTGCGGCATCTTGGCCAGGTC
>DAMAFT010001138.1:0-1025 GCA_031995805.1 Massilia sp. | reverse complement strand
TGCTGTTCGTGATCGTCAACGACGTGGTGCCGGAAGCGCACCAGGGCGGCAACGGCACCTGGGCCAGCGTCGCGCTGGTGTTCGGGTTCGTGCTGATGACGGTGCTCGATACGGCGCTGGGCTAGCCCAGGCCAGGCCAGACTAAGCGGCCTCGCGCTGCGTTTCCGTCATGCGCGCCGCGATGTCGGCGAACGGCATCGGCTTGCCGAACAGCCAGCCCTGGGCGAACTCGACGCCGCGCTCGCGCAGGTAGGCCGCCTGCGCCGGGCTTTCGATCCCTTCCGCGACCATGGTCAGGCGCATCGTGCGCGCCATCTCGATGATCATGCCGACCACGCCGCTGGTGGGCGCGTCGGTGCCGATCGTCTCGACGAAGGCGCGGTCGATCTTGAGGAAGTCCAGGTCCAGGCGCTGCAGGTAGGACAGGCTCGAATAGCCGGTGCCGAAATCGTCGATCGCCACCCCGATGCCGCGCGCGCGCAGGGCGGCGACGGTCGCCTGGGCCGATTCCAGGTGGAGGAAGCCGCGCTCGGTGATTTCCACCACCAGGTTTCCCGGGCGCGCGCCGCAGCGCTCGAGCATGCCGGCCAGGTGGCCGACGATGGCGGGCGAGTGCATGTCGGCCGCGGACAGGTTGATCGCGACGTGGAAGCCGGGATGCGTGGCCAGGAAGCGGCCGGCATCCTCGCCGACCAGGCGCACCACGCGCTCGGTAAGCTTGACGATCAGGCCGGTCTGCTCGGCGACCGGGATGAAGGCGTCCGGCCCCACCAGTTCGCCGTCGGCGCGGCGCCAGCGCAGGAGCGCCTCGGCGCCGACCCAGGCGCCGGTCTGCAGGTTGACGATGGGCTGGTAGACCACGAAGAATTCGTTGCGCCGCAGCGCCTGGACCAGTGCCGACTCGATCGACCGGCGCCGGCGCGCGAACAGGATCACCGCCGCGCAGGCCGCCATGCCGTACAGCAACCCGGCCGGCACCAGGCGCGTGGCAAGCGCGCGGATCGACACCGTCGCCGCCGTCGCCG
>DAMAFT010001137.1:0-1029 GCA_031995805.1 Massilia sp. | reverse complement strand
GTACGTGCCGCACGTGGAAGCGCTGTGCGCGAGCAGCCATTTCGCGCCGATGAACCCGCTGCTGGCGCGCGTGAAGAGCCTGACGGCGCTGCTGAAGAACCGCTCGCTGTCGCTCGAGTACTACCGCGACGCCGCCATGGCGCGCTGGGTGCGCGACACCGTCGCCGCGCACGGCGTCAAGCGCGTGCTGGTGTTCTCGTCGGCGATGGCGCAGTACGCCGCCCCCTACCGCGACGCGCGCCGCGTGGTCGACTTCGTCGACGTCGATTCGGATAAATGGCGCCAGTACGCCGAGCAGAAGTCGTTCCCGATGAGCCTGCTTTACGGCTACGAGGCGAAGCAGCTGCTGCGCTACGAGCGCCAGGTGGCGCGCGACTACGACGCCTCGCTGTTCGTGTCCGCGCCCGAGGCCGCGCTGTTCCGCCGCCTGGCGCCCGAAAGCAGCGCCAAGATCGGCCACTTCAGCAACGGCGTGGACACCGATTATTTTTCGCCGGCGCAGGAACATGCCAGTCCCTACGCGGCGGGCGAGCGCGCGCTGGTGTTCACCGGCGCGATGGATTACTGGCCCAACGTCGACGCCGTGCAATGGTTCGCCGACGAGGTCTTTCCGAACCTGCGCGCGCGCTTCGCCGACCTGAAGTTCTACGTCGTCGGCTCGCGCCCGTCGCAGCAGGTGCAGGAGCTGGGCAAGCGCGCCGGCATCGTCGTCACCGGCACCGTGCCCGACGTGCGTCCCTACATCGCCCACGCGGCGGTGGCGGTGGCGCCGCTGCGCATCGCGCGCGGCATCCAGAACAAGGTGCTGGAAGCGATGGCGATGGCGACCCCGGTGGTCGTCTCGCCGCAGGCGCTGGAAGGCATCGACGCCGAACCGGGCAGCGAACTGGTGCTGGCCGCGGACGCGCCCGCCTTCGCCGACGCCGTCGGCGCCCTGCTGGCGGGAAGGGAAGACGCCGCCGCCGCCATCGGCCAGGCCGCGCGCGCCAAGGTACAACGCCGCTATAGCTGGTCGAGCAACCTGGCATG
>DAMAFT010001136.1:0-1035 GCA_031995805.1 Massilia sp. | reverse complement strand
CCGGACATCGCGCACCACGGCGGCCGCTACCTGCTGTACTACTCGGT
Source organism: Massilia sp. (assembly GCA_031995805.1). Taxonomy (GTDB): domain Bacteria; phylum Pseudomonadota; class Gammaproteobacteria; order Burkholderiales; family Burkholderiaceae_D; genus Telluria. Next base: position 988 of record DAMAFT010001136.1, on the reverse strand, counting down.
CTCCGGCGTCGGCAAGAACACCTCGGGTATCGGCGTGACCGCCAAGGCCACGCTCGATCCGCGCTCGTCCGACTACCGCTGGCAGGACCAGGGCATGGTGCTGCAATCGGTGCCCGGTCGCGACCTGTGGAACGCCATCGATCCCAACGTGGTCGAGGACGAGCAGGGCAACGGCTGGATGAGCTTCGGCTCGTTCTGGAGCGGCCTGAAACTGGTGAAGCTCGACCCGACGTGGACGAAGCTGGCCGAACCGCAGGAATGGCACACGATCGCGCGCCGCGAGCGCCCCGCCTTCGTGCCGGACGAGCAGGCCGGCCCGGCCGAGATCGAGGCCCCGTTCATCTTCCGCAAGAACGGCTGGTACTACCTGTTCGCGTCCTGGGGGCTGTGCTGCAGGAAGGGCGACAGCACCTACCACGTCGTGGTCGGCCGTGCGGACACCGTCACCGGCCCCTACCTCGACCGCGCCGGCCGCGACATGGCGGCCGGCGGCGGCACGCTCGTGATCCAGGGCGACCAGGCATGGAAGGGGCTGGGCCACAACAGCGCCTACACCTTCGGCGGCAAGGATTACATGGTGCTGCACGCCTACGAGACGGCCGACAAGTACCTGCAAAAGCTGAAGGTACTGGAAATGACATGGGACAAGGACGGCTGGCCGCAGGTGGACCCGCGCGACCTGGACCGCTACACCAGCGAACTGGCGAAGTGAGCGCCGCATGAAGCCGACCCGCATCGCCGCAGCCCTGCTGCTGGTCCTGGGCGCGATGAACGCCCGGGCCGCCGACCTGTTCCCGCTGGGCGACGTGCGCCTGGGCCCCAGTCCCTTCCTCGATGCCCAGACGACGGACCTGAACTACCTGATGGCGATGGAACCGGACCGCCTGCTCGCGCCGTTCCTGCGCGAAGCCGGCCTGGAGCCGAAGCAGCCCAGCTACGGCAACTGGGAGTCGTCCGGCCTGGACGGCCACATGGGCGGCCACTACCT
>DAMAFT010001135.1:0-1035 GCA_031995805.1 Massilia sp. | reverse complement strand
CCACCAAAAAATGCAAATGCGCGATGTCCATCGTTGCTCCAGTTTCCCAGTCGCCGGCACCACCACCCTGAGCGGCTGGCCCTACTGCGTGGGCTTTGCCGCCGAATCGGAAAACCTGATCGAATACGGCGCCGTCAAGCGCGAGAAAAAAGGCATTCCTTTGCTTGTGGGCAATATCGGCCCGCAGACCTTCGGGCAGGATGAGAATGCGATCGTGCTGTTCGACGAAAGCGGCCACACCGTGCTGCCGCGCGCGCCCAAGCTGGAACTGGCGCGCCAGCTGGTGTCCGAGATCGCCAAGCGCCTGGAACGGCGCTCGCTGCTGGCCTGACGCATCGCCGCAAACGCATTTGTCACCGCATCACCGACCTACCGCAATGAAAAACATCGACCTGAAAATCCTCGACCCGCGCATGAAGGACTTCCTGCCGGCCTACGCCACCGCCGGCAGCGCCGGCCTCGACCTGCGCGCCTGCGTCGACGCCCCCATGGCGATCGAGCCCGGCCAGACCGTGCTGGTACCGACCGGCCTGGCGATCCACATCGGCGACCCGGGCTATGCCGCGATGATCCTGCCGCGCAGCGGGCTCGGCCATAAGAACGGCATCGTCCTCGGTAATCTGGTAGGCTTGATCGACTCCGATTACCAGGGGCAACTGATGGTGTCGACCTGGAACCGGGGCCAATCCACGTTCACGCTGCAGCCGATGGACCGCCTGGCGCAGCTGATCGTCGTGCCTGTCATGCAGGTGGGCTTCAATGTCGTGGAGGATTTCGCAACGAGCGACCGGGGCGTCGGAGGATTCGGCAGCACCGGCAAACAATAAGAGGAGCACAATGACGCGCATCCGTCATCTTGGCCTTCGGGCATCCGCAATCGTCGCAGCCCTGCTGCTATCCGCCTGCGCCACGCAGGCGCCGCGCCAATCCCCGGGCATCCCGAGCGTGGTCGAGCGCCCCGCCGAGGCGCCCGGCCTGAGTCCGCAGATGGCCGCCGCCGCCGAGCGCGACGTCGCCGCCGCGAACGCCGACATC
>DAMAFT010001134.1:0-1041 GCA_031995805.1 Massilia sp. | reverse complement strand
GCCTTCGACTTCGATTTCGCCGGCAACCGGCCCCAACCCGTCCTCGACGGCGAGCTGGGCGGCGCGGTCAAAGGCTATGCGGGCGGCGTGCCGGCCACCGGCTATATCGGCAACTACCCCGCGCTGGCCGCGGCGCCCCATATCGGCGCGATCGGCTTCATTCCCGATCCCGACGGCGCCCTGCGCCACGTGCCCCTGGTCACCCGCTTCGGCGGCCAGGCCTATCCGGCGCTGGGGCTGGCCCTGGTCAACTGCTGCACCGGCCAGGCGCCGCTGGAGCTGGACGACACCGGCCTGATGCGCATCCCCTACCGGCGCGACTGGCGCGCCTATACCGTGGTGAGCGCCGCCGACATCCTCGAGCAACGCATCGTCCCCGAAAGCGCCAGCGGCCGCCTGGTGCTGGTCGGTTCCTCGTCGCTGGGCATGGGCGACCGCGTTTCCACCCCGCTTGCCGCCAACCGGCCGGGCCTGGGCGTGCAGGCCACGATCCTGTCCGCCCTGCTCGACCGCCAGGAGGGCACGCTGCCCGCGCCCTGGCCGGGGCGCCTGATCGCCTGCCTGTTCGCGCTGGGCTCGAGCGTGGCCTGCACCCTGCTGTTCCCGCGCCTGTCGGCCGCCGCCGGCGTGGCCCTGCTGGGCGCCAGTTCGGCGCTGTGGCTCCTGGTCGCCTACGCGACGGCGTCGCACGACCCGGTGTTCGCGCCGGTCGGCCCGCTTGGCACCAACCTGTTCCTGCTGGCGGTGGCCGTGCCCTACCAGTGGCAGCTGGCCCAGCGCCGTTCGCGCCATCTGCTGCAGACCCTGCGCCAGTACGTGGCGCCGGCCGTGGTCGAGCAGCTGCTGCGCAGCGAGGAGAACGATCCGCTGCGGCCGCGCCGGCGCGACGTCACCACGCTGGTGGCCGACATGGAGGGCTATACCAGCCAGGTCGAGACCCTGCCGGTGGAAGAGGCGGCGACCCTGACGCGCGACTTCCTCGACTGCCTAACCGGCCCCGTGATCGCCCACCAGGGCACCCTCGACAAGTACACGGGCGAC
>DAMAFT010001133.1:0-1042 GCA_031995805.1 Massilia sp. | reverse complement strand
GGAAGCCCTGCTTGACCATGGCCGGCAGGATGATCGAGCCGATCGCCACCACGGTGGCCGGGCTGGAACCCGAGACCGCGGCGAACAGCGCACAGGCGAACACGCCGGCCAGCGCCAGGCCGCCGTGCCAGTGGCCGACCATCGAGCTGGCGAAGTTGATCATCCGCCGCGCGACCCCGCCGTGGGTGAGGAAGTTACCGGCCAGGATGAAGAACGGGATCGCCATGATCTCGAACTTCTCGATGCCGGTGAACAGCTTCATCGCGACCGAGGAAATCGGCACGTCGGTCATCGTGAACAGGAAGGTCAATACCGTCAGGCCGAGCGAGATCGAGATCGGCATCCCGGTCAGCATGAGCAGGATCAGCAGGATGAAGATGATGGCGGCGTTCATGCGGCACCTCGCGCTTCCTTGATTTCGTCTTCCAGGCCTTCGACGTGGGAATGGTCGTGGCGCGGCAGCTCGCCGGTGCGCACGAAGTGCCAGGCCACCAGGAGGAAGCGGAAGCACATCAGGTAGGAGCCGAGCGGCACGGCCAGGTAGACGATCCACATCGGGACCTCGAGGTCGGCCGAGGTCTGGTCGGTGCCGGCCATGTGCAGCACGAAGTTCGCGCCCAGGGTGCCGACGATGCCGGTGAACAGGGCGCCGGCCAGCAGGCCGAGCACGACGAACTTGTCGCGCCAGCGGTCCGACAGCCGGTTGATCAGCACGTCGACGCCGACGTGGATGCCGGTGCGCACGCCGTAGGCGGCGCCGAACTTGGCCATCCAGACGAACATGTAGATGCACAGTTCCTGGGCCCAGCTGGTATTGATGGTGATGAGCCAGTCCTGCAGGCCCGGGATGGGCAGGCCGGACAGGTAGCGGTGCACCACCGCGATGAAGATGACGACGGTGGCGCCGGCCATCAGGCTGGCGATGATCCACTCTTCGAGGCGATCGAGGATTTTCATGGGAGTCGGGGCGTGCGCGGACACGGCGGCGTCCTCGGGGGACGCCGCCGTGCAGGGCGCGACAGGTCGGGTTAGCGGGTGGCGG
>DAMAFT010001132.1:0-1045 GCA_031995805.1 Massilia sp. | reverse complement strand
GCCGAGCATAATCGTTCTCCGCAAGTGGATGGGACATCGGCCACGCTAGCGCATCCCCGTCATTGCAGTGTCCGGTTTGCGCAAGGTGCGTGCGGACGCTGGCGGCTTGTCGTTTTCTATATACTTCGGGCAATCGACACTGCCAGGACCGACCATGTCCGACAACCACCCCTTTACCGAACGCGACTGGCGCCGCCTCCTGACCACGATCGGCGAGGATCCCGACCGCCCGGGCCTGCACGAGACGCCGGCGCGCGTCGCCAAGGCCTGGAAGCACTGGACTTCGGGCTACGACCAGGACCCGGTGGAAATCCTCAAGGCCTTCGAGGACGGCGCCGAGGAGTACAACGAACTGATCGTGGTGCGCGGCATCCCCGTCTACAGCCATTGCGAGCACCATCTCGCCCCCTTCTTCGGCAAGGCGACCGTCGGCTACCTGCCGAACGGGAAGATCGTCGGCCTGTCGAAGCTGACCCGCCTGGTCGACGTCTATTCCAAGCGCCTGCAGGTGCAGGAACGCCTGACGGTGCAGATCGCCAATACGCTGATGGAAGTGCTGGAACCGAAGGCCGTGGGCGTCGTCATCAAGTGCCGCCACATGTGCATGGAAAGCCGCGGCATCCGCACCCCGGGCGAAGAAACGATCACCTCGGCCCTGCTCGGCGAACTGCAGCCGAACCTGGCCTTGCGCACCGAGTTCCTGGCGCTGGCGCGCGACTGATTCCATCGCGCAGCCAGCGCACGCAAACGGCGCGACAGATGCCCGACACGCTGCTAGACTCGTATTTACGGAGACCGGCCGCATGCATCGTCGATTGCCATGCCGCCGGGCGGAAGCGTGGCCATCGATGGCCGCTCGGGAACCTGTTCCGAATCATGCGTCTCCAAGCGATTTTTGAGGCGAAACCATGGCCAGGCCAGAATTTCCGAGCGACGTATCGCGCGAGCAATTCGATACCGTGCGCGACATGCTGGAGGCGGCGCGCCGCAAGACACGGCCGCGCAAGCATGATCTGTACGACGTGTTTTGCGCCGTGCTGTACTT
>DAMAFT010001131.1:0-1047 GCA_031995805.1 Massilia sp. | reverse complement strand
CGCTGGGTTAAAGAACCCAACGGTACTCATCGTGGTGGACCGGATCGATCTCGACAGCCAGATCACTGGCACCTTTACCGGGGCGGATATCCCCAACCTGGAAAAGGCCGATAGCCGCGAAAAGCTGCGGCAGCTGCTGGCTCAGGATGTGCGCAAGATCATCATCACCACGATCTTCAAGTTCGGCGAAGCTACCGGCAGCCTGAACGATCGCAGCAACATTATCGCTTTGGTTGATGAGGCCCATCGCACCCAGGAAGGTGATCTGGGTCGCAAGATGCGTGAAGCCCTGCCGAACGCATTCCTGTTCGGCCTGACCGGCACGCCGATCAACCGTGCCGACCGAAATACCTTCTACGCCTTCGGCGCCGAGGAGGATGAGAAGGGCTACATGAGCCGTTATGGTTTCGATGAGTCGATCCGCGACGGCGCCACACTGAAGCTGCACTTCGAGCCCCGGCTGATCGACTTGCACATCGACAAGGCGGCACTAGATGCCGCGTACAAAGACTTGACCGGCGGCCTGTCTGATCTGGACAAGGACAACCTCGCGAAGACCGCCGCCAAGATGGCGGTGCTGGTCAAGACACCCGAGCGAATCCACAAGGTCTGCAAAGACATCGTCGAACACTTTCAAACCAAGGTGGAACCCAACGGCTTCAAAGGCCAGAGCGTCACATTCGACCGGGAATCGTGCCTGCTGTTCAAGGCCGAGTTAGACAAGCTGCTGCCGCCCGAGGCCACAGACATCGTCATGTCAGTGCAGGCGGCGGACAAGAAGGAACACCCAGAATACGCGCCCTACGACCGAAGCCGCGACGAAGAGGAGCGACTGCTGGATCGCTTCCGCGACCCGGCCGACCCGTTGAAGCTGATCATCGTCACGGCCAAGCTGTTGACAGGCTTCGACGCGCCCATCCTGCAGGCCATGTACCTGGATAAGCCGTTACGCGACCACACCTTGTTGCAGGCCATCTGTCGGGTCAACCGCACCTACTCTGAGCAGAAGACTCACGGCTTGATCGTGGACTACCTCGGAATTTTCGA
>DAMAFT010001130.1:0-1049 GCA_031995805.1 Massilia sp. | reverse complement strand
CGAAGGTGACGAAGGTCTCGCCCAGCTGCCCGCGCCGCGCGAACACGCGCCGCAGCAGGTAGAACACCAGGCGGATCACGGCCAGCGAGCAGAAGATCGGGATCGCCACCTTCACGATATTGGTGTGGAAGCGATACTTGTCCAGCAGGAGTTCGCCGAGTCCCAGGAAGCCGACCACCAGCAGCGGCGAGACGACCCGGGTGAAGCTGTCCACGCCCGTGTGCGCCAGGCTGTCGGCATCGCCGCGGCGGCGGTGCCACCATACCTGCACCAGGCGCGTGAACAGCCAGCCGAACAGGATGCTGGCGACGATGGTGCCGACCTGCCAGGGCATGCCGGGGCGGCCCAGGTCGTCCAGCAGGTCGTCGAACAGGCTGCTCAGCGAATCCATGCCGCGTTATGCCTCGTCGGTGTCGGTGTCAGCTTCGGCTTCGGCTGCGGCAACCGGCTTGGCCGCTGCCTTGCGCTCGAGCACGGCGGCAAAGAAACCGTCGGTGCCGTGCTTGTGCGGCAGCATCTTGAGATAGTCGCCCATCTCCAGCTCGATGCGCTGTTCCGCCAGGGCCTTGTGCATCGGCACCAGCTCGAAGTCCGGGTGCGTGGCCAGGAAGCCCTGCACGATGGCGTCGTTCTCTTCGTCCAGCAGGCTGCAGGTGGCATACACCAGGCGGCCGCCGAATTTCACGAGGCGCGCGGCGCCGTCCAGGATCGCGGTCTGCTTGGCGGTCAGCTCGGCCACGCCTTCCGGCTGCTGGCGCCACTTGACGTCCGGGTTGCGGCGCAGCGTGCCCATGCCCGAGCACGGCGCATCGACCAGCACGCGGTCGATCTTGCCGGCCAGGCGCTTGACCTTGGCGTCGCGCTCGTGCGCGATCACGACCGGATGCACATTCGACAGCCCGCTGCGCGCCATGCGCGGCTTGAGCTTGGCCAGGCGCTTTTCCGACACGTCGAAGGCATACAGGCGGCCGGTATTGCGCATGATCGCGCCGATGGCCAGCGTCTTGCCGCCGGCGCCGGCGCAGAAGTCGACCACCATCTCGCCGCGG
>DAMAFT010001129.1:0-1051 GCA_031995805.1 Massilia sp. | reverse complement strand
TATGCGCGCGTGCGGATGGAATCGCGCGAGGCGCTCGCCGCCACCTGGCGCGGCCGCTCCACCGTGCGCACGCTGGCGGCCGGCACCCGCATCGCCGTCACCCAGGGGCCGCTGGCGGGATCCGGCGCCGCCGCGCCGCCGGCCTTCACGGTGCTGAAGGTGGCGAGCGTGGGCGTGAACAACCTGCCGGCGGCCGCGATGCAGGGCCTGGCCGAGCTGTTCGGGCCGCTCCCGGAACTGCTGGAGCAGGTGCTGCGCGAGCGCGAGCCCATGACCGGGATGGACGACGCCATGGCGCTGGCCGTGGCGCAGGCGCGCGCTTCCGGCTACGGCAACGTGTTCGACGCGATCGCGGCGGACGTGCCGTGGCGTCCCATGCTGCCCGGCAGCGACGGCCGCAGCCATCCGAAACCGACGGCGGCCGGCGCCCAGAGCGCCATCGTGATCGGCGCCGACGGCCAGGACCAGCCGGCCGGGGCGGACGAGCTGTATTGCGATGCCCTGGGCCGCGTGCGCATCCGTTTCCACTGGCAGGCCGGCGGCGACTGCACGTGCTGGGTACGTGTCGCCCAGCGCGCCGCGGGCGGCGGCATGGGCAGCCAGTTCCTGCCGCGCATCGGCCAGGAAGTGCTCGTGCAATTCATCGAGAACGACATCGACCGACCGGTGATCGTGGGCGCCCTGTACAACGGCCAGGGCGAGGGCGGCAGCGCGCCGACGCCGGGCGGCGCGGCCGCGCAGGCCGGCGATGCCGCCGCCGTGTTCGGGCGGGCGGCCGACCATGCGGCGTCCGGCCAGGGCAACCTCGCCGCCGGCAGCGCGCCCGTGTGGCATGGCGCCTCCGGCGGCGCCGATGGCCACCGCAACGCGGCCGCGCAATGGGGCGTGCGCAGCAAGGAATTCGGCGGCGCCGGCTACAACCAGCTGCTGTTCGACGACACCGATTCGCAAGGCCGGGTGCAGCTGCGCTCGACGCACGCGCTGTCCGAACTGACCCTGGGCCACCTGGTGCACGCGGCCGACAACTACCGCGGCAGCCTGCGCGGCCAGG
>DAMAFT010001128.1:0-1052 GCA_031995805.1 Massilia sp. | reverse complement strand
CGCGGACGGCGAGGCCCGGGTCGATTGCCTTGGTGTCCTTGCGCTTGCGCAGGGTCAGCGCGACGGCGGCGATGATGGCCACCAGCAGGATCAGGCCGGCGATCTCGAAGCCGTAGATGTACTGGGTGTAGATCAGCTTGCCCAGTTCGCGGGTGCCGCCGATGTGGCCGACGGCCGCCTCGGTGGGCGCCGCGGCGTTGCCGATGAAGCCGCGCCACAGGACGGCGGCCATTTCCAGGACGATCAGGGCGCCGATGATCGAGGCCAGCGGCAGGTAGCCCCAGAAGCCTTCGCGCAGGCGGTCGACGTTAATGTCGAGCATCATCACGACGAACAGGAACAGCACCATGACGGCGCCGACGTAGACCAGCACCAGCACGATGGCCAGGAACTCGGCCTTCAGCAGCATCCAGATGCCGGCGGCGTTGAAGAACGCGAGCACCAGGAACAGCGCGGCGTGGACCGGGTTCCTGGCGGTGATGACGCGCAGCCCGGCCAGTACCATGACGGCCGAGAACACGTAGAAAAGAACGGTAGTGAAATCCATGGGTACGCTTATGCTCTCTTGTTGTTAGCGGTACTTGGCATCGGCTTCGCGCGCGGCGGCGATGTCGTTCTCGTAGCGGTCGCCCACGGCCAGCAGCATTTCCTTGGTGTAGTACAGGTCGCCGCGTTTCTCGCCGTGGTATTCCAGCACCTGGGTCTCGACGATCGAATCGACCGGGCAGGACTCTTCGCAGAAACCGCAGAAGATGCACTTGGTCAGGTCGATGTCGTAGCGCGTCGTGCGGCGGGTGCCGTCGTCGCGCTGCGCCGATTCGATCGTGATGGCCATGGCCGGGCATACCGCTTCGCACAGCTTGCAGGCGATGCAGCGCTCTTCCCCGTTGGGGTAGCGGCGCAGGGCGTGCAGGCCGCGGAAGCGCGGCGAGATGGGGGTCTTTTCTTCCGGGTACTGGACCGTGATCTTGCGCGAGAACGCGTAGCGCCCGGTCAGGGCCAGCCCCTTCAGCAGCTCGGTCAGCATCAGGCTGCCGAGAATCTCTTTTACT
>DAMAFT010001127.1:0-1052 GCA_031995805.1 Massilia sp. | reverse complement strand
CGATCTGCTCGAGCAGGGCGCCGTCGTGGTGCTGGGTTGCCTTGGTGCCGGTTTCGGCGATGAAGCGGAACGGCGAACCTTCCTTCAGTTGTGCCGAGCCGGCGGCGATCGACGGCGCCTTCCAGAACTTCTGGGTGGTTTCCTTCGACTGACGCATCACCTTGGCCTGGTCCAGCAGCTTGGTGATGATGATGTACCACGAACCCATCGACATCAGCGACAGGATGATGATGGTGCCCTTGTTGACGAAGTCGCCTTCGGCCCACATTGCGCCGATGCCGTACGGGTTGTGCACTTCTTCCTTGGCGGCTGCCGGAGCGGCCGGAGCGGCGCCTTCAGCCGGAGCGGCAGCGGCGGCGTCAGCAGCCGGTGCCGGTGCAGCGGCGTCGGCCGGTGCGCTTGCCGCCGGAGCTGCAGCCTGGTCCTGGGCGAAGGCCGGTGCGGAGACCAGGGCCGATGCCGCAGTTACCGAGAACAGGACTGCCGCCAGCATAGCGGACAAACGGGTATTCTTAAACATGCTTCCTCCAAAATTATAAAATAGACAGTTCGCTGAACTAATAACAACGAAAATCACAAATTGAGACGGTATGGCCGTCCCGGTTTATTCCAGCGTCCAGACGTACTCTACCGCTGTCCACGCCTCTTTCGGCTGACCATTCTCGGTGGCCGGCTTGAATCGGCATTTGCTCAGAGCTGTTTGTGCAGCTCGATCCAAATCGCGGAAGCCACTCGACTTCTGCAGTTTCGATTCCTTGACGGCGCCGTCGGCTGCGATCAGGAACTGAAGGGTGGTTTTACCGGTTTCTTCGTTACGCAGCGACGATTTCGGATATTCCGGACGTGCGCAGGTATTGAAGTCGGCCACGGCCGCGGTAATGCTCGGGCCAGCTGCCGGCTTGGCGGCAGGCGCAGGCTGTGCCGGAGGTGCCGGCGGTGCCAGGTCGCGGGACGGCGGCGGCGTATTGGTGGCTGCGGCGATCGTGTTTTGCGGCGGCGGCGGTTGCTGCACCTGCACCTCGACCGGAGGGATGAACGGCGGCGGCGGTGCC
>DAMAFT010001126.1:0-1053 GCA_031995805.1 Massilia sp. | reverse complement strand
CGGGACGTGGGCGCCGCGGCGGCGCGCCAGGTCGACCAGGCGCTCCAGCAGGTAATGCGCGCGATCGGTGCCTTCGAATTCGATCACCGCTTCGAGCGCGTCGAGCCATTCCTTGGTCTCGAGCGTATCCGGATCGTTGGCGGCCTGGGCCGTCAACTGGTCGAGTTGAGCTGACATTGCTACGTCTCCTTGAGTTTGGTGCCCCACCCGATTCCAGAAATCGTCCGGACGTATGGTGGCGAAAAGACTATCCCTAAATTAAAGCCTGTCGATTCTACCAGTGGAGCGGCCGTTTTTCAAAATACGATATTCGATTTCATGATATGAAAAATACGCATCCAGAGCGCATGGTTGTGCGGTTTTCCGGCGACTCGGCCTGGTCGAACGACACACGTCGTCCCGGAAAACACACCGTCAAGGCCGACGCTGTTTTCGTTTCAACCATATAAGACGCGAACGCACGCCATACTGCCTCCTGGACGCAGACACGTCCATCAATATGCCGCCGGCCGCCCGGAAACGGCGCGCGATACCCCTGGGCGCTTATAATTTCGTTTTTGTCCAGCCCACGAGTTCCCGCCATGACCGCCCAACTGATCGACGGAGTCAAACTTTCCCAGCAACTGCGCACCGACATCGCCGCGCGCGCCGCCTTTCTTACGGAGCGCGGCATCCAGCCCGGCCTGGCCGTGATCATCGTCGGCGACGACCCGGCCAGCCACGTCTACGTGCGCAACAAGGTCAAGGCCTGCGGCGACGTCGGGTTCCACTCGGTACTGGAAAAGTACGAAGCCGATTTCGCCGAGCAGGCCCTGCTGGAGCGCATCGCCGCGCTGAACGCCGACCCGGCGATCCACGGCATCCTGGTGCAGATGCCGCTGCCGAAGCACATCGACCCGTCGAAGGTGATCGAGGCGATCGCCACGACCAAGGACGTGGACGGCTATTCGGTGCTGTCGGCCGGCGAACTGATGACGGGCCTGGAAGGCTTCCGTCCCTGCACCCCGTACGGCTGCATGAAGCTGATCGAGACCACCGGCATCGACCTGCGCG
>DAMAFT010001125.1:0-1056 GCA_031995805.1 Massilia sp. | reverse complement strand
GGCCAGGGCGGCCGGTTCGATCAGGGTCGTGTACATGGTGGCGTGGCTTTCCTCACAGTTCGCTGGCGATGGGATCGGTGTCCTTGACGACGGCGCCGCGCGCCGTGCGCCTGGTATTGTAGAACGTCGCCGCGATTCCCGAGGCGAGGATCACGCCCATGCCCAGCCAGACGTGCCAGTCGAACACCTCGCCCCACAGCGCCATGCCCCACAGGCTGGAGAACACGATGCCCGTGTATTGCAGGTTCGCCACGACCAGCACCTTGCCGACGCGGTAGGCGCGCGTCATCGCCATCTGGGCCAGCAGCGCCGCCGTGCCGACCGCCAGGAGCAGGCCCATGCCGTGCAGGTCGTGCGCGTGGAACGGTGCGGTAAAACCGTTCTCGAACAAGGTGCCGGCCAGGCCGGCGACCGCGGTGGTCAGCGAAAAATAGAACACGACGCGGTATTCCGGTTCGCCCATCTGGCCCAGGCTGCGCACCTGCATGTAGGCCATGGCCGAGACCACCGACGAGGCCAGGCCGACCAGGCCGCCCAGCCACTGGTCTGTCTCGACGGCCGGGCGCAGCACCAGCGTGACGCCGGCGAAGCTCGCGCCGATCGCCAGCACCAGCGGCCATTCGGGCGTGCCCCTGGCACGCCACCAGCCGATGAAGAACATGTAGGTGGCGATCCAGATCGGCGCCATGTAGTTGAGGGTGACCGCGGTGGCCAGCGGCAGCTTGCCGATCGCATAGAACCACATCCACAGCGAGGTCACGCCGACCAGGCTGCGCACCAGGTGCTTGGAGGGGAACAGGGTGCGGAAGGTGCCGCCCTGGGCACGCACCATCAGGAACAGCAGCACGGTGCCGACCAGGCCGCGGTACATCACGATTTCCGACGTCGAGTAGATCGTCGAGGCCAGCTTCACGCCCGCGCCCATGGCGGCGAACGCGAAGCTGGCGAACAGCATCCAGACGGACGGCATCAGGCTCCCGGCGGGATGTCGGCGAACTTGCCGCGGTACCACTCGTGGAAGTGCTGCATGCCGTCTTCCATCGGCGACTGGTACGG
>DAMAFT010001124.1:0-1058 GCA_031995805.1 Massilia sp. | reverse complement strand
GCAAGGGTTGGCCATGGCGCCGCACTTCGAGCTGCCAGCGCGCTCCCCCGTCGTCGATGCGGCGCAGCCCGGCCAGGCGCGTCCCGGCCAGCAGGGCGGCGCCGCGCGTGCGCGCCACGTCGGCCAGCCAGGCATCGAAGCGCGCGCGGTCCAGGTGCCAGCCCGGCCCATCGAGATTGCGCAAGGCATCCTGCTCCACCAGGGCGGACGAGCCCCAGCAGGAGCGCGTCACGTGACAGGCGGCATGCCCCTGCGCCAGGAAGTCGCGCTCGAGACGCATGTCGCGCAGCAGCCGGCCGGCGGCGGCCGGCAGCGCCTCGCCCACGCGGCGCGGCGCCGGGCCGCCCTTGTCGAGCACCAGCACCCGCCTGAAGGGCGCCAGGTTGAGCGCCAGCGCGCACCCGGCCGGCCCGGCGCCCAGCACGACGACGTCGGCATCGATGCCGACGTCGAGCGCGTCCCCGGCCGGCATCAGCCCGGCAGCCCGTGCGGGAAGCGCCGCACCTTCTCGATGGTGCCCGGCTCGGCCTCGCGCCGCTGCGCGCTGCTGCGGGCGCCGATGCGCAGCCCCGGCTGCGCAGCATCGTGCGACCGGTGGGCGTCGGGCGCCGCCATGTCCTTGATCTTCGGATGCTGGTCCTCGACCTCGATCAGCGCCGGGAAGTGCGCGCGGTCGGATGGCCCCGGATGCGACTCGACCACGCCGAGCTTGTCGAAGTGATGGATCATGTTGTTGATCTTGTCCGTGTAGCTCGTGTTCGCGTCGCCCAGCGGGTCGCTCCAGCCCGCGCGGTCGGCGAAGGCGGCGAGCCGCTCGCCCAGCGGCTTGCGCTCGTCCATGACGATCCTGTAGTTCTCCCTGGTGAGCACCTCGTTGGGCACGCGCGCCGGCCAGAAGGTCGGAATATACGGGTCGTACTCCGGCACGTAGCCCGACTTGCAGCTGGCCGTGTCCGTATGCCAGGGCACCGCCATCCAGCGCGTGATGCCGCCCGGCTGCTGGCCGGCGAAGGGGCCGTCGGTGATCTGCATCGCTTCCGGGGTCAGGACCTGCGCCG
>DAMAFT010001123.1:0-1060 GCA_031995805.1 Massilia sp. | reverse complement strand
CAGCATCGAGACCACCACCGGCATGTCGGCGCCGCCGATCGGGATGATGATCAGCACGCCCAGCACGAAGGCCAGCACCGCCATCACGATGAACGGCGTCCAGGCCGGCGCCACGCCGCTCGAGAAACAGAACACCAGGCCCAGCACGACGATCGCGATCGCCACCGCCAGGTTGATCAGGTGCTGGCCCGGATAGCGCACCGGCGCGCCCTGGAACAGGCGGAACTTGTACTTGCCGGCCAGCTTGCCGAAGGCGATCACGGAACCGGAGAACGTGACGGCGCCGACGAAGGTGCCGATGAACAGCTCGAGGCGGTTGCCGAAGGGGAGCGCTTCGCCGCGCGCGGCGATGCTGAAGGCCCAGGGCTCGGACACGGCGGCGATGGCGATGCACACGGCGGCCAGGCCGATCAGCGAGTGCATCGCGGCCACCAGTTCCGGCATCTTGGTCATCTCGACGCGGCGCGCGGCCACGGCGCCGATGGCGCCGCCGACCACCACGCCCAGCAGCACCAGGCCGAAGCCCATGCCGCCGGTCTGCAACTGCTCCTGCAGCTTGAACATCAGCGCGATGGTGGTCAGCACGGCGATCGCCATGCCGGCCATGCCGAAGGCGTTGCCGGTGCGCGCCGACGCGGGAGACGACAGTCCCTTGAGGGCCTGGATGAAGCAGACCGACGCCACCAGGTACAGCAGCGTCACGAGGTTCAGGCTGACGAAGCTCATGCGGCCTCCTTCGCTGCGGCCGCGGCGGCGGCGCCGTCCTTGCCCGGCGCCGGCCGGGCGCGCGGCTCCTTCTTCTTGAACATCTCGAGCATGCGCTGGGTGACCAGGAAGCCGCCGAACACGTTGACGGCGGCCAGCGCCACCGCCACGGTGCCCGCCACCTGCCCGGTCAGGCCCTCGGTCAGGCCGGCCGCCAGCATGGCGCCGACGATGATGATGGCCGAAACGGCATTGGTGACCGCCATCAGCGGCGTGTGCAGCGCGGGCGTGACGTTCCACACCACGTGGTAGCCGACGTAGATCGCCAGCACGAAGATGATCAGGTTGATGATGG
>DAMAFT010001122.1:0-1061 GCA_031995805.1 Massilia sp. | reverse complement strand
TACCTGCGCGCCGTGATCCCGCAGATGCGCGACGCCAACCTCACCACCAGCCTCGGGCGCGAGCTCGACATGGTGCGCGCCTACCTCGACCTGCTCAAGATGCGCATGGAAGAACGCCTGACGGTCACGCTGAACGTGCCGGACGGCCTGCGCAGCGCCGCCTTCCCGCCGATGATGCTGCAGTCGATGGTCGAGAACGCCATCAAGCACGGCCTCGAATGCAAGCCGGAGGGCGGCTACCTGGAGGTGGGCGCGGACATCGTCGACAGCCGGCTGCGCGTCACCGTCACCGACGACGGCGTCGGCTTCGGCGTGGTGCCCAGCAAGGGGACCGGCCTGGGCCTGTCCAACATCCGCGAACGCCTGAAGCTGCTGCACGGCGAGGCCGGCCAGCTGCACATTGCCGCCAACAGCCCCAGCGGGGTCATCGCGACGATCGAGGTGCCCTACCAGCTGGCGGCGAAATAAGCGCCCCGGGTATTGCCTGTCGCGCCGAATCGTTGAATAATCGACACTCTTCCCACTGCAGCCCACCGGGGCGATCCGACCATGCCTACCGCAATCATTGCCGACGACGAAAGACTGATGCGCGACCTGCTGCGCACCCGCCTGTCCCAGGTGTGGCCGGAACTCGAGATCCTCGGCGAAGCCAAGAACGGCGACGAGGCGGTGCAGCTGGTCGACGAACTGAAACCCGACCTCACCTTCCTCGACATCCGCATGCCGGGCAAGAACGGCATGGAAGCGGCGCGCGACATCGGCGCCGCCAGCCAGGTGGTGTTCGTCACCGCCTACGACCAGTACGCGGTCGAGGCCTTCGAGCGCGGCGCCATCGACTACGTGCTCAAGCCGCCCGAGCCGGAACGCCTGCAGATCACCGTCGAGCGCCTCAAGGAGCGCCTGGCCTCGCCCGTGGCCGCGGCGGCCGCGCCGGCCGCCATCAACGACACCGTCACCGCCATGCTGTCCCAGCTGGCCGAGAAGATCGCGGCGCCCAAGCCCAAGTACCTGCAATGGATCCAGGCCAGCATCGGCCAGGACCTGCGCATGATCCCGGTCGA
>DAMAFT010001121.1:0-1065 GCA_031995805.1 Massilia sp. | reverse complement strand
GCCCGGCGGCCGCCTGCAATACCTGGGCGACGCCCGCATCGACGGCGTGCCCGGCACGGCCGCGCCCATCACCATTAACTTCCTCGACACGGCCGGCTCGGTCTGCGCCGGCCTGTTGCCGACCGGGCGGGTACGCGACACGATCGCCCTGGATGGCACGGACATCGAGGTCACCTGCATCGACAACGGCATGCCGATGGTGCTGATGCGCGCGCACGACCTGGGCCGCACCGGCTACGAGGCGGTGGCCGCGCTGAACGCCGACGCGCAGCTCAAGGCCAGGCTGGAAGCGCTGCGCCTGGCCGCCGGCCGCCTGATGGGCCTGGGCGACGTGAGCGCGAAGAGCTATCCGAAGATGTGCCTGGTCGCGCCGCCCACGGCCGGCGGCGCGGTGGCGACCCGCTGCTTCATCCCGCACGTCTGCCATGACGCCATCGGCGTGCTGGCGGCCGTCACCGTCGCCACCGCCTGCGTGCTGGAAGGCTCGGTCGCCGACGGCATCGCGCAAGTGGCGCCGGGGCGCAGCAAGACCGTGTCGGTCGAGCATCCGAGCGGCGAATTCAGCGTCGAACTGGGCCTGGCCGCGATTGACCCGCAGCAGGTCGAGCGCGCCGCCCTGCTGCGCACGGCACGACCGATCATGCGCGGCGAAGTACTGATACCCGAACACACCTGGGAAGGACAATAAAATGAGAAACCCGCTCATCATCGACTGCCACGGCCACTACACGACCGCGCCGAAGGCACTGGAAGACTGGCGCAAGCGCCAGGTGGACAGCCTGGCCGACCCGGCGCAGGCGCCGAGTGCGGCGGCACTGAAGATTTCCGACGACGAGTTGCGCGCATCGATCGAGAACAACCAGCTGCGCCTGATGCGCGAGCGCGGTTCCGACCTGACGATCTTCTCGCCGCGCGCCAGCTTCATGGCCCACCACGTCGGCAACTTCGAGACCAGCGCCACCTGGGCCGCGATCTGCAACGAACTGTGCTACCGCGTGTCGCAGCTGTTTCCCGACCACTTCATCGGCGCGGCCATGCTGCCGCAGTCGCCGGGCGTCGATCCGA
>DAMAFT010001120.1:0-1066 GCA_031995805.1 Massilia sp. | reverse complement strand
ACTTGAAAACTGGAGTCGTTGGTAGTGGGAATCATAGGAACGGCACAGCGTCAAATCTGGTAAAAAAACTAATTCTAGCGCCGTTCCACGCCGCGCGGCCGATCGCGCCAATCGTGCGGGCACCCAACTCAGCGCTTCGGCAAGTAACGCTCGGGCAACGGCAGGCTCGCGTCCTCGGCGCGCCAGACGACGTTCACGATCCACCAGCGCTTGCCGTCGTTGACGAGCTGGATGCTGTTGATGCCGCGCTGGAACGGCTTGGCGTCGCCGGCCGCATGGCGCGATTCGTAAGTGCTGAACACGTGCGCGACCTGGCCGAAGACCTCGGCGGTGCGCGCCGCTTCGCGCTCGAAGAAGCCCATGGTCGCGAATGCCTTGGTGTTGCGCGCGATGTAGTCCTCGACGTTCAGCGTGCGCAGCGCCACGGTGCCGTCCGGACGCGGCCCCACGACCATCATGCGCCCCTCCGGCGCGAACAGCGAACGCATGCGGTCCCAGTCGCGCGGCTGGCCGGCGGGACCGGAAATCACGTCGTACAACGCGGCGACGATGCCGTCGATCGTGCCGACGTCGGCGGCGCGGGCCTGTGCCGGCGCGGCCGGCTGCGCCGCGGGTACGGCATCCTGCGCCAGCGCGGCGGGCGATGCCGTCGCCGCGACCGCCGCCAGGGCCGTCACCAGCGCCCTGCCCTTGCGCGTCATCCATTCCATGTCGTCTCCTTTTATATTGTCATGACGACACATCATCGGGTATTTCGGCATGGATGTCACCAAGGCCGCTGGCCGGCATGGGGCCTGCACAGTTTATAATCAGGAAAATCCACGCAATCCCTCATCACCTCCCCATCATGACTGCACAACTGTCCAAAAAAGCGGAAGCCTGGTCGGCCCGCTTCTCCGAACCCGTGTCCGACCTGGTCAAGCGCTATACCGCCTCGGTCTTCTTCGACAAGCGCCTGGCCCTGTTCGACATCCAGGGTTCGCTCGCCCACGCCGAGATGCTGGCCGCGCAAGGCATCATCAGCGCGCAGGACCGCGCCGAGATCGAGCGCGGCATGGCGCAGATC
>DAMAFT010001119.1:0-1074 GCA_031995805.1 Massilia sp. | reverse complement strand
GCCCGGCGGCCGCCTGCAATACCTGGGCGACGCCCGCATCGACGGCGTGCCCGGCTCGGCCGCGCCCATCACGATTAACTTCCTCGACACGGCCGGCTCGGTCTGCCCTGCCCTGCTGCCGAGCGGCCGCGTGCTGGACCGCGTTGCGGTGGCTGGCGCGGCCCCGTTCGAGATCGACGCCACCCTGATCGACAACGGCATGCCGATGGTGCTGGTGCGCGCCGCCGACCTGGGCTTCACGGGCTACGAGGACGTGGCCGCGCTGAACGCCGACGACACGTTGAAGGCGCGGCTGGAAGCGCTGCGCCTGGCCTGCGGCCCGCTGATGGGCCTGGGCGACGTGGCCGCGAAAAGCTATCCGAAGATGTGCCTGGTGGCCGCGCCGCGCGCCGGCGGCAGCGTGGCCACGCGCTGCTTCATCCCGCACGTCTGCCACGAGGCGATCGGCGTGCTGGCGGCCGTCACCGTCGCCACCGCCTGCGTGCTGGAAGGCTCGGTCACGCAGGGCATCGCCAGCGTGCCCGCGGGCCGCACCAAGGCCGTGTCGGTCGAGCACCCGACCGGCGAATTCAGCGTCGAACTGGGCCTGGCCGCGAACGACCCG
The DNA here is from genome assembly GCA_031995805.1 of Massilia sp. GTDB lineage: Bacteria > Pseudomonadota > Gammaproteobacteria > Burkholderiales > Burkholderiaceae_D > Telluria. The sequence goes on along the minus strand of DAMAFT010001119.1, from coordinate 470 downwards.
CAGCAGGTAGCGCGCGCCGCCCTGCTGCGCACGGCACGGCCGATCATGCGCGGCGAAGTACTGATACCCGAACACACCCATGAAGGACAATAAGATGCGCGACCCACTCATCATCGACTGCCACGGCCACTATACGACCGCGCCGAAGGCACTGGAAGACTGGCGCAAGCGCCAGGTCGACAGCCTGGCCAACCCGGCGCTCGCGCCGAGTGCGGCGGAACTGAGGATCTCCGACGACGAGCTGCGCGCATCGATCGAGAACAACCAGCTGCGCCTGATGCGCGAGCGCGGCTCCGACCTGACGATCTTCTCGCCGCGCGCCAGCTTCATGGCCCACCACATCGGCACCTTCGAGACCAGCGCCACCTGGGCGGCGATCTGCAACGAACTGTGCTACCGCGTGTCGCAGCTGTTCCCCGACCACTTCATCGGCGCGGCCATGCTGCCGCAGTCGCCGGGCGTCGATCCGA
>DAMAFT010001118.1:0-1076 GCA_031995805.1 Massilia sp. | reverse complement strand
AAGATAGAGCTGGATTGCCTGGAATCAAACCTGCAATTCGTAAGCATCTGTAACACCATGTCCAACTGCTGACTCCAGGGTCATATACATACCCGTGGATTTGCACGCAATTCACTGCCGGATGCGCGAAGAAAGCAGCGAGTTCATGATTGCCGCAAGCTGTGACATCTTGCAACACATTGACATGACAAAAGGCCGGACCGAGGATGCCGGCCTCGTTCCCGCGCGATCAGAACCCGTATTTCAAGCCGACGGTCACGACGTCCGCCTTTGCCCCGTCGGTCTTCTGCTCGATCCACACACGATGCCGGGATTCGCACCCGGGTTGCGGGCCGAAGCCCGCATATGCATGTTTTGACAATTCGTCACACATTTCTTGCGCAGGCCGGCGTCAATGTCCGCCGTGTCCTCCACCGCGCTTGACCGTCGCCACCGCTTCGCCCGGCGCGGCGGTCGTGCCGGCCGCGCGCGCCGGTTCGTCCAGCGGGCCGTTCCACTCCGCGGCCACGGTGCCTTTGGGATAGCTGTACCAGCCCGGATCGCGGTAGTCGCCGCGCGCCAGTCCCTCGCGCACCTTGAGCATGGTGAACATGCCGCCCATTTCGATCTCGCCGAACGGTCCCTTGCCGTCCATCATCGGCAGCGTGTTTTCCGGCAGCGGCATCTTCATCCCGCCCATCGAGCCGCCGCGGTCGCCCATCACCATGTAGCCGGGCACCAGGTCGTTGATCTTCTGCGCCACGCCGCGGTGGTCGACGCCGATCATGTTCGGCACCTGGTGGCCCATCGCGTTCATCGTGTGGTGCGACTTGTGGCAGTGGAATGCCCAGTCGCCGGGCGCGTCGGCGACGAACTCGATGGCGCGCATCTGGCCCACGCCGATGTCGACCGTCACTTCCGGCCAGCGCGCCGCCGGCGGGATCCAGCCGCCGTCGGTGCCGGTCACCTCGAAGCGGTGGCCGTGGATGTGGAACGGGTGGTTGGTCATCGACAGGTTGCCGATACGGATGCGCACGCGGTCGTCCTTGCGCACCACCATCGGATCGGTGCCGGGGAAGGCGCGGCTGTTGATGGTC
>DAMAFT010001117.1:0-1077 GCA_031995805.1 Massilia sp. | reverse complement strand
GCAAGGCATCGATGCCGGCGCCGCCATGGCGCAGCGTCGCGACGGTGCGGCGCAGCGCGTCCAGCGGGTGCAGCCGGCGCCGCACGATCCACCACGCCAGCGCGCCGGCCAGCAGCGCCAGCATGGCCGCCACCGCCAGCACGCTGCGGCGCATGTGTGCCAGCGGCGCGAACGCTTCCTCGTCCGGGTAGCGCGCTCCCAGCACCCAGCCGGTCGAGCGCAGGCGCTTGTAGGCGAAGATCGCCCGGCCCTGGTCGTCGGCGCCGTGCACCCAGCCTTCGAAGCCGCGCAGCGCGCGCATGGCGCCGGGATGCGCACCGGGCGTCGCCGTCATGTCATGCAGCAGGCGTTCGCGCACGGGATGGTCGACCAGCACGCCGGCCGCCGACATCAGGAACAGGTAGCCGGTGCGGCCCGGCCTGAGCGCGTCGACCTCGCGCAGGAAGTTGGCGTGCTGCAGGTCGATGCGCCCGGCCAGCACGTAGACGACGGCGCCGGCGGCGTCGAACACGGGCGCCGTCACCAGCACCACCTGGGCGCCGGACAGGCGGCTGCGGAACGGTTCCGAGACGAGGCCGCGGCGCAGCCGGACGGTATCGTCGAAATACTGGCGGCCGGCGCCGCTGAGCGGCTGGGCGCCCGGCATGGTGGCGCTGGACGCGACCAGGTCGCCGTCGCGGGCGAACGCGGCCAGGTTGACGAAATCGTCGCGTCCGTCTGCGCCGTGCTCGTCCAGCCAGTCCTGCAGCCGGCGCCGGTCGCGCAGCGCCGCCGGCGGCAGCGTCCGCGCCAGCGCATCCATGCGGCGCACGTGGGCCGCCAGGCGTTCGTCCATGAACGCGGCGGCGCTCGACAGCAGCGCGAGCTGCTGCTCGCCCAGCAGGGTCCGCATGTCGCGTTCGGCCACTTCCAGTGCCAGCGGCCCGGCCAGCAGCGTGGCCCCCAGCACCAGCGCGCCGACCGTGATGGCCAGGCGCGAGCGCAGGGTCGAGGGCAGGAAGCGGATCCGTGTCATGTAGTCAGGGGCAGCGGGCGATGTTGCGCCGCCAGTATGTCATAAAGTCATCTGCCTTCCGG
>DAMAFT010001116.1:0-1077 GCA_031995805.1 Massilia sp. | reverse complement strand
GTAGTCGGCGCGCTGCTGCCAGTAGGCGTGGCCCGGGGCGCCGGAAGCGGTGCGGGTATCGGTCGGGGTCGGGAGCAGCTCCTCGAGCTGGCGGAACTTGTCGTCGAAGGCCTGGGCGCAAGCGGTCGACAGGGAAGATATCAGGGTCAGGGCGGCGAAGGCGAGGGGGAGGCGTTTCATGGAGTCTTGATGGGAAAACAGCATAGGGGTCAGAGCCCGGTGTTGCTTTTTAAAGGGCTCTGACCCCGGTATTTGCGTTATCGGCAATGCATGGTGCGCACGGGGGTGCGCACCCTACGGTGCCGTTGCTGCCGGACTTTATTCGGCTTTCTGGGCCTCGGTTTCGGCAGCCTTGTCCTTGGCGGCGTCCTTGGTCTTCAGCTTCTCGTTGAAGTCCTTCATCATGTCCGGCTGCGCGCGCGAGGTCTTGAACAGCTCCAGGCGCGACGGGGTCGCCTTGCGCGGCCAGCTGTTGTTGCTGACGTCGGTGTCGGCGGTTTCCCAGTACGGGTCCTGGGTCAGGCCGACCATCGGCTCGTCGGTGACGATCAATTTGGTGATCTTCTTCGGCGAGTAGCGCCACACTTCGGCCGGGATGCGCTCGATGTATTTCTTGCCGCTCTGGAGCTGGATCTCCAGCACCAGCGGGGTCACGAGGCCGCCCAGGTTCGAGAAGTCGACCAGGTACAGGTGCTTGCCTTCCTTGAGCAGCGCCTTTTCCCAGTCTTCCAGGCCCTCGACCGTCTCGTTGTAGCGGTTGCGGTCCTTGTTGGTGACGGTGAAGTCGTCGTGCTCGTTGTAGAAGTCCTTCAGTTCCGGGTGCGCATCGACGCGGCGAGCCAAGGTGCCCTGGTTGCGCTGGTCGGTGACCGAGACCGGCGCGGCATCCTTCTGCGCGCGCTGCCAGGCCTTTTCCACTTCCGGATCCTTGGAGCCGACCGTGTACTCGCTGATGCCGTCCACGCTCACGTCCACCGCGTCGGTGGTGTAGAACCAGCCGCGCCAGAACCAGTCGAGGTCCGTGCCCGAGGCGTCTTCCATGGTGCGGAAGAAGTCGGCCGGGGTCGGGCGCTTGAA
>DAMAFT010001115.1:0-1078 GCA_031995805.1 Massilia sp. | reverse complement strand
GGGCGTCATGCCGCGCAGCCCGGGGATCGCGGTCAGCATCTTGAACTGGTTGCGGTAGATGAGTTCCTGGTATTCCTCGCTCCAGCGCGTCTCGTCGTCGGCGTGGTAGCCGGCCAGCGCGTCGGCGCCGAACTCGGTGATCACGACCGGCTTGTCGTACTTGATATTGAAGCGGAAATTCAACATGTCCTTGGTGCTGCTCCAGTACCAGCCCGCGTACTCGTTGAAGCTGGCCAGGTCCAGCTTGTCGGCCAGCGGATCTTCCACGACCACGCTCTTGCCCTCGCGGTGCACTTCCAGCGCCGCCGCCACCAGGCGCGTGTCGTCCAGGCCGCGCACCGTGTCGGCCAGCCTGCCCATGAAGGCATTGCGCGGCGCGCTGACCGGGGTCTCGTTGCCGATCGACCAGACGATCACGCTGGCGCGGTTCTTGTCGCGCACCACCAGGTCGGTGAGCTGCTGGCTGGCGTTGCGGTAGGTGCCCGGATTGTTCCACGAAATGGTCCAGTACACGGGCACCTCGGCCCAGACCAGCAGCCCCATCTCGTCGGCCAGGCGCACCATGCGCTCGCTGTGCGGGTAATGCGCCAGGCGCACGTAGTTGGCGTTCAGTTCCTTGGCCCACTGCAGCATCATGCGCATATCGCCTTCGCCGCGCAGGCGTCCCGGGATCAAGGGGTTCTCGTCGTGCAGCGAGATCCCGCGCAGGAAGATCGACTTCCCGTTCAACAGGATGTCCTTGCCGCGCGTCTCGATGGTGCGGAAGCCGATCCGGTCCTCGACGCTGTCCGGCCCCGCCGCGATGCGCACCCGGTACAGCTTGGGATCTTCCGGCGACCAGTAGCGCAATCCGCGCGCCGGGATGCTGAAGGCGGCGCGGCCGGCCGCATCAAGACGGGCATTCGCCTTGATGCCGGCCTCGGGAATCTCGACGACCACGTCCTGCGCCGCCTGCGCGCCGTCGACGCGCACGGCCACGTCGATGCGCTTCGGATCGCCCTTGGCCAGCTGCACCTTGTAGTCGGCGATATGGGTGGACGGCAGCTCGACCAGCATGACGTCGCGGGTAATGCCGCCA
>DAMAFT010001114.1:0-1081 GCA_031995805.1 Massilia sp. | reverse complement strand
GCGACCCGAGAAAAGACCAACCCAAGGCCCGCCACGTGCGGGCTTTTGTTTGGGAGTCACATTCCTTTGGAAGGATGAGCAATGCCCTCTGATCAAGAAAGCATCACCAGCATCGACCAGCTCGCGGCCGCCCTCGAAGCGGACGATTCGCAGGACCAGCAGGACCCCGACAACGCCCAACCCGACGCGGAGGCGCAAAACGGCGAACCTGATGGCCAGGCCGAGCAGGTGGACGACCAGCAGCAACCCGTCGAGGGTGAAGGCGATCAACCGGCCGACGTGCCGGAATCGCTGGACGACACCGTTGTGAAATGGAAGACCGCGAGCGGTGAAGATTTCGAAGTACCTGTCGCCGAGCTGAAGCTGGGCTACATGCGCGATAAGGACTACCGCCACCAGACGCAGAATTTCGCGCGCGAGCGGGACCAGACCATCCAGCACATCCAGCAGCAGTACCAGGTGGCCGAGACCTTCGCCGCCGACCTGGGCCAGCTGCATGCCGTCAACGCGCAGATCGCAGCGCTCGAGCAGGCGATCCCCACGATCGACCGCAACAGCGACCCGACCGGCTACATCGACGTCATGACCCACCTGCAGCAGCTACGCGATACGCGCGGCGCCGTCGCCGGCCGCGTGCAGCAGGCACAGCAACAGCAGCAGGCCCAGCAGCAACAGCAGTTCCAGCAGGCCCAGCAGCGGATGCTGTCCGACCTGCAGACGTCGATCCCTGGCTTCAACCAGGAAATGCTCGGCAAGCTGAGCACCACGGCCCGGGGTTACGGCTTCACGGACGATGAGCTGGGCCGCATCACCGACCCTCGCTTCGTCCGCTTGGTGCACGACGCCATGCAGCACAAGACGCTGCAGGCCAAGGCGCCCGGTGCGGTCAACAAGGTCAAGGCGGCGCCGGTGAAGCCGGCCAAGCAGTCCTCGACGCCGACGGCGACTGGCCTCGAAATCGAGGTCAAGAAATTCGCCAGCAACAAGTCGCTTGGCAACTTCGCCAAGCTCCTCGAAAAAACTCTGTAAGGAAAAATCATGGCACAACTCGCCAACGCAATGGCAACCTTCAACGCCGTCG
>DAMAFT010001113.1:0-1083 GCA_031995805.1 Massilia sp. | reverse complement strand
CGGCTTGTCCCTTGCTGTTCATGTAGGCGATCTTGGCCTTCATGTAGCTGGCGTAGGCCTTCTGGATGTTGCCGCCCAGGTCTTCGTCGTCGGCTTCTTCCTTGCGGTCGGCGTCGTACATCGCGACGGCGGCCTTGATGAAGGCGTCGTCGCTGGCCTTGAAGTCGGCCGGCGACTTGCTCATCCAGGCGGTACGGAATGCCTTGTCCTGCAGCTTCGAGCCGGCATAGGCCTTGTCCAGCGCGGCCTTCAGGGCGGCTTCGTCCATGCCCGGCTTGATGCCCAGCGCGTTGTCGAAGGCGACGTTGTGCTCGCCGGCCGGCTGTGCGTTGTACTGCTTCAGGAAGTTCAGCACCAGCGCCTTGTCGACCTTTTCGTCGTAGGTGCGGTCCTGGCCGGCGATGACGGCGTTGAAGCGCGCCATGTCGCGTTCCTGGTAGCCCGACTTGCGCTCGGCGTCCGGCTTGGTGCGCTCGTTCGCCAGGCGGTACAGCGTGCGCGCCGAGTTCAGGAAGCGCGGGGTCGCGTAGGACTGGAAGAATTCGCGCTTGGTCTGCGCGTCGCGCTGGGCGATCAGCTTCTCGACGGTGTCGATGTCGGCGCCGAATTCGGCCTTGCGTTTCGCATCGCCGTTGACCCAGGCCTTCAGGGCGTTGTGCTCGGCGGTCTTGCGCGCCAGGATGTCGCTGTTCTCGTACGAGGTCAGCATGCCCTTGCGGTTCTTGTAGTAGTTGTTCACGCCCGCGATCTGGCCGGCGTATTTCAGCTTGGCGGCCGGGTCGTTCTTGGTCTCGCGCTCGATGATCGCCAGGGTCTCGCCCGACGCCTTCACGAAGGCCGGGTAGTTCCAGTCGAAGGTGTACGCCACTTCCGACGGCAGGCGGTGGCGGTTGGTGCGGCCCGGGTAGCCGACGACCATGATGAAGTCGCCTTCCTTGACGCCTTCCTTGGCGATCTTCAGGAAGTGCTTCGGCTGGTACGGCACGTTGTCCTTCGAGAAGTCGGCGGCCTTGCCATCCTTGCTCACATAGGCGCGGTAGAAGCCGTAGTCGCCGGTGTGGCGCGGCCACATCCAGTTGTCGG
>DAMAFT010001112.1:0-1087 GCA_031995805.1 Massilia sp. | reverse complement strand
CCATGGCGTCAGGCGGCACGCTGCGGCCAGAAGCTGCCCTCGTGCACCGAGCCGCGCACTACGCTGACGGCGAGCGAGCCGAAGCGGATTTCGCCGCGCCGGCGTTCGATCACCTCGAATGGCTCGACGCCGGGCGGCAGCGCATGGAGGATCTGGCGTCGCAGGCGGTGGACCTGGACATTCAGGTGGGAGACGTCGAGACCAAGCATCGCGGCCAGGGCGGCGTTGCCGATCCAGCCCTGGCTGCTGGCGTCGAGGCCGCGGCGTGCGTCGTCCATGCGCCGCCGCACCAGCGTCAGCAGGCAGTAATGGTGGCCGCGTTCGCCCAGGTCGGCGCACTGCGCATGGCCGATGCCGATCGTGCAGGTGACGTGTTCCTCGTTGAGGCTGACCTGCAGGCGGAGGTGCAGCGAGGACGCTTGGCGCGGAAAGGCGGCCTGGCCGCCTTCCTGGGTGGAGGGCGGGGAGCGCAGGTCGTCGTCGAGGTACATGGGGCTTCCTTGTGTCGGTGGTGTCGCCCCTTTCGTATCAAGTTCCGTGCCACGCCAGGAAAGGGTGTTGCTCCTGCAAATTGGTCTCCCATGGTGTCAAATCCGTGGTGTTGACATGTAAAATGCCGCCGGCTTTACACCGCCACGGGCCGGCCGTACGGGAGGCGGCGACTGCTCCATGCGGGGACCGCCATGCGATGTCCGTTCCATCGCCATGACGGCCTGCCGCCGCGGAAGGACGGATCATCTGATATTGCCTATAGGATACTTCTATGGCAATGTCTCGCATCGCGCGCGGGGCAATGCCGCTCCCGCGCGCATCCAGGACATCGATAGAACGGAGAACATCCATGCAGGGAAAACACCTGTTGTGCAGCCTGGCGGGCGCGACGCTCGCCGTCGGCATGACGTCGGCTTCGATCGCCGCCCCGGCGGCCGCAGTGCATGCGGCGCCGGCCGCCGCCGCCGCGAGCGTCTACAACCAGCCGCCGAAGGAGATCCTCGACGTGATGCGCGCGCCGCCGCCGCCGTCGCCGTCGCTCAGCCCGACCCGCGACCGGCTGATGCTGGTGACGATGGACGACTACCCGTCGATC
>DAMAFT010001111.1:0-1088 GCA_031995805.1 Massilia sp. | reverse complement strand
CGACCCGGGCGTGAAAGAAGCGCTGGGCTTCCTGATGACGCGCGAGATCGCCCACCAGAAGTCGTTCGAGAAGGCCCTGTATGCGATCTCGCCCAACTTCCCGCCGGGGAAAATGCCGGGCGATCCGCGCTTCGCGAATACCTACTTCAACATGTCGCAGGGACCGGGCGAGATGCGCGGCCCGTGGAACCAGGGCGAGAACTGGGACTTCGTGAGCGACCGCGACAGCCAGGCCGCCGTCGACGGCGGCGACGGCGCGGCCGCCGTCACGCTGCCGGCCGAAGACGTGGACGTGCTCGAGGCGATGGCCCTGCGCACCCAGTCCAATCCGGCCGTCGATCCGCCCACCGGCGCGGAACTCGGCATGGGCAACCAGACGCTCGCGGACGGCAAGACCGTGGGCGGCGCATGAGGAAGGCGACGCATGGGGAGGCGGGTGCGCCGCCCTGCGCGCGCCATGCTGGCGTGCGCCGCCTTCCGGCCGATCGCCTATGATTGGCTGAATGATGGAGACGCCACTTTCCAAAGCACGCCGGCAACCCGCCTTCGGCCACTCCGGCGTGCATGCGCCGGCGCGCGCCCTCGGCCCACAGCGCATGGTCGGCCTGTTCATCTGCGCGCTCGGCGCCGTGGCCCTGCTGGCCGGCCTGCTCGAGCAGCTGGTGCAGGCCGCGCCGCGGCTGCACGGCGCCCTGGTCGGCGGCGGCACGGCGGCGGCGGCCACCGCGCTCGGCACGCTGCCGGTGCTGATGTCCCAGCATTTCTCGAAGCGCACCTACGACTGCTTCCTGGGTTTCGGCGCCGGCGTCATGCTGGGCGCGACCGCCTTTTCCCTGATCATCCCGGCGCTGGCCGCGGCCGCGTCGGCGGGCGCCGGCAACTGGGGCGCCAGCCTGCGCGTGGGCGCCGGCGTGATGCTCGGCGCCGGCCTGCTGATCCTGCTCGACCGCTGCATCCACGTCGACGCCATCCTCGAGCGGCACGACGCCGACGCCGCCAATGCCATGCGGCGCGCCTGGCTGTTCGTCTGGGCGGTGGCGCTGCACAACCTGCCGGAAGGGCTGGCGATCGGCGTGGCCTACGCCGGC
>DAMAFT010001110.1:0-1089 GCA_031995805.1 Massilia sp. | reverse complement strand
AGTTCGTCCAGAAGTTCATCGTCGGGACCTGCAAGGACGCCAGCCTGCTGAGCGTGGCGCGCATGCGCGACTCGATCAAGGCCAGTCCGGACGCCATGCAGGCGGTGCGCGAGCAGATCCTGGGCCACCTGAAAGGCCGGGCCCTGAATGGCCAAGCCGACGAGGTGGGGAACTTCAGCAGCGCGGCGTACACCAAGGCGCTCGATGCGATCGGGGACCGCAAGCTGCGCCTGTTCTTCAAGCAGGACGAGATCAACCAGCTGAAGGCCCTGGGCCGTGTGTCGCGGTACGAGCAGTTCCAGCCGGCCGGCGCCGCGGTGAACAACTCGAACACGGCCGGCGCACTGGGCGGGCTCGCGGAACGCATCCTGAGCCAGTCGGTGCTGTCGAAAATTCCATTCGGCCAGGCAGCGATCGGCGAGCCGCTGCAGAACATCCAGGTGGGCTTCCAGTCGGGACGGGCGCTCGATGTGCCGCGCACGCTGGCCGGGCCACGTCAGGCGGTACCGGCCGGGCAAGGCGGCCTGTTGCTGTCGCCGGCGGCATTCATGGGAACGGAAACGGAGGAGGATCGGCGGCGCCGGCTACTTACGCCGTGATGCCCACCAGGCATTGAAGATGAACGCGAGCATGGCGCCCAGTTGGATCGGATCGAAGTGCATTCGCTACCCCAAGAAGTTTCAACAATTATACGGCCACCTTCGGGTGGCCTTTTCTTTTCCTGAAAGGGACCGCGTGTCCACCACCACCGACCAGAACAACGCGATCGCCCTGGCCCAGCTCCAGGTCGAAGTCGCCTACATGAAGGCCGCGATTGCGCGGCTGGATGCATCGAGCCATGAGCTCGACCAGAAGCTCGACCGCGTGCTCAACCAGCTCGCGCAGGCCCGGGGCGGCTGGCGCACCCTGATGCTGATCGGCGGCGCCGCCGGCTCGATCGGCATTCCCGGCCTTTATGTCACCGAAGATCCGGGCGCGGTGGATGATGCTGCCAAACAGGGCAGCCTGTCACTGCGTTTCGGCCTCGGTTGGGCGAAGGCGCAATCCTTCCACACCGGCCAGACACCGGTGCTGAAATATAACCGCCAG
>DAMAFT010001109.1:0-1089 GCA_031995805.1 Massilia sp. | reverse complement strand
GGCCATCGTATCGGCCGGCATGCGTCCGCGCGGGATGATCGCGCCGCGTTCCTGGATGACGGCCCCAGCCAGCCGGTGGCCGGCGCGCGCGGCCTGCTCCGGGCCGGCGCCGGACAGGCGCGCGGCCGTGTAGGCCGCGCCGAAGGAATCGCCGGCAGCGGTGGTGTCGACGACGCGCGCGACCGGCGCCGCCGGCACCTCGTGCAGCGCGCCGTCGTGCCACACCAGGCAGGGCGCGGCGCCGCGCTTGACCACGACTTCCGGCACCCCGAAGGCGCGCGTGCGCGCCAGCGCCGCCGCTGCGGCGTCGGGCTGCGCGTCGCCGTACAGCGCGATCTCGTCGTCCAGCGTCAGCAGCGCGATGCCCGCAAGGCGCAGCGCCTGTTCGTAGGCGGCGCGCGCGGTGGCGGCGTCCTCCCACAGGCGCGGCCGGTAGTTGTTGTCGAACACGACCAGGCCGCCGTGCGCGCGGCAGCGCGCCAATGCCGCCAGCAGGCGCGCGCGGCCGGCGGGTTCCAGGATCGCCAGGCTGATGCCGGACAGGTAGACGGCATGCGCCGTTTCCAGCCGCGCCAGCACGGCCGCCGCGCCGGCGGCGCCCGGCCAGTGGCGCGCCGCGGCGTCGCGGCGCCAGTAGTGGAAGCGGCGCTCGCCGGCGGCGTCCAGCTCGATCAGGTACATGCCCGGCAGGCGCTCCGGCAGGCGCAATACGCAGGCGGTGTCGATCCCTTCCGCCGCCCAGGAAGCCAGCATCTCCTCCGACATGCCGTCCGTGCCCAGGCCGGTGACGTAGGCCACGCGCGCCACCCGCGGGTCGAGCAGGCGCGCCATGTAGACGGCCGCGTTGAGCGTGTCGCCGCCGAAGCGGTAGTCCAGCGTCCCCCCCGCGGCGGCCGTCGCCGTGCCTGCCCGCTGCAGCTCGATCATGCATTCGCCGACCGCGTAAATGATGGGCGCCGCCATGTGTCCTCCGTGTTCCTGTCGAAACCCCGCATTATGCCCCGGCGGCGCTCGTCCGTGGAAGGGCGCGGATGGTATGCTTCGCCCTTCCCCTCCACGCAAGCGAAACCCATGCTCGAACGACTCTTC
>DAMAFT010001108.1:0-1089 GCA_031995805.1 Massilia sp. | reverse complement strand
GACAGCAGGTTCGAAATCACCTGGCCGAGGCGGCCGCCGTCGCCCATCACGAAGGCCGGGCCGATCGTGTGCAGGTCGTACACGATGGTGGGGTAGGCCAGGCGCGCTTCCTCGACCATGTCCTCGGTCAGCGCGGCCAGGTCGACGCGCTCGGCGCCCACGCCCAGGTGCAGGCCGCGCTCGATGCGGCTCATGTCCAGCACCTGGCCGATCATGCGCTGCATGCGGTTGCTGGAGGACTGGATGCGCCGGCCCAGCGTGCCCTTGTTGTCGGCGCCCGAGGTCTTTTCCAGCACCATGCCGGCCATGTTGATCGAGTGGAGCGGATCGCGCAGGTCGTGGCCCAGCATCGCCAGCAACTGGGCGCGCATGGTCTCGGTCTGGGCGCGGCGCGCGTTCGACACGCGCGCCAGTTCGCCCAGCAGCATGCGGGCATGGGTCAGGATGCCGTCTTCCCACGGATGGCTGCAGCCGCGTACGGTCTCGTGCCAGGCCTCGAAGGAGCCGCGCGGCGTCAGGCGTTCGCCCAGCGGGCCGACCCGATCGAGCTTGCCGGGCTTGCCACCCCATGCCACGTGTTCGATCTGTTCGGTGCGCAGCAGCAGGCACCAACCGCTGCTGGGCATGTCGAACGGCAGGCCGAGCATGCCGGTCCACTTGCCCAGCAAGGGCTGGACGTCCTGCGGCCAGGCGCGTATGCAATCGTACTCCAGCAGGTCGCTGGCGGCCTGCGGCAGCGCCGCCACGATGGCTTCGCCCGTCGCCTGGTCGACGCCGCGGCAGACCACGCGCCCGAACTGCGTGACGACCAGGCCTTGCGCGTTGGTCGATTCGAGCAGGGTGTCGCCATGCTCGACCAGGGCTTCGAGCGGATCCTCTTCCAGCAGCAGCGATTCGACCAGGCTGGTGCGCATCTTGGCGGCGCGCTCGACCAAGCGCGCCTCGTTGCGCGATTCGATGCTCTGCACGGTCGAGGCCAGGACCTGGGCCAGCACGTCGGCCGCCAGGCGCACCGAATAGGGCACCCGCTTGGGGGTCATGTGGTGGCAGGCGATCAGGCCCCACAGGCGGCCGTTGATGACGATGGAC
>DAMAFT010001107.1:0-1097 GCA_031995805.1 Massilia sp. | reverse complement strand
CGCTGAACGCGGCGGTCGAGGCGGCGCGCGCCGGCGAGCAGGGCCGCGGCTTCGCCGTGGTGGCCACCGAGGTGCGCAACCTGGCCCAGCGCAGCGCCGCCGCGGCGCGCGAGATCAAGTCGCTGATCCAGGCCTCGACGGCCGAGGTCGACGCCGGCAGCCGCCTGGTGCAGGAAGCGGGCAGCACGATGAACGACGTGCTGTCGAGCACCGAGCAAGTCACCGCGATCATGGCGCGCATCAGCGCGGCCAGCACCGACCAGAGCGCCGGCATCGAGCACATCAACCGCTCGGTCGGCGAGATGGACGAAGTCACGCAGCAGAACGCCGCCCTGGTCGAGGAAGCCAGCGCCGCCGCCCAGGCGATGCAGGAACAGGCCGACCAGCTGGCGCGCGCGGTGCGCCTGTTCAAGCTGGACCAGGCCGGCGACCATCCGGCGCTCCCGCAGTACTGACATCCGCTCCCCATGCCGGTATCCGCGGGCATCGCGGATACCGTCGCGACGGCGTTCGGTGTAGAGTAGCGGCGGCCATTCCGGCCGCATCACGGAGCTCCACTTGAACGACACCGACCTGCTCGCCCGCTGCACCGCCATCCTCCCGGGCCACCGCGCCCGCACCCCCGCCGAGACCTTTGCCGCCATGGCCGCCTGGTGCGACGCCAACGGCATCGCCCACGACGTCTACGGCGACGGCCCCCTGGTCCAGGAGTTCGAACGCAAGGTCGCCGCCCTGCTCGGCTTCGAGGCGGCCGCGTTCTGCATCAGCGGCACCATGGCCCAGGTGACGGCGCTGCGTCTGGCCAGCATGGAGCGCGGGCGCGCGCCGGTGGCGCTGCACCCGACCTCGCACATCTTCGTGCACGAGGGCTCGAACCACCAGTTGCTGGACCACTTCGACGCGCTCTGGATCGGCGACCGCCACCGCCCGTGGAGCGGCGCCGACATCGCCGCCGTGCCGGACCGCCTGGGCGCGGTCGGCCTGGAAATCCCGATGCGCGAGATCGGCGGCCAGCTGACGCCCTGGGACGAGCTGGAGACGATCAAGGCGCACTGCCGCGCGTGCGGCATCCACCTGCACATGGACGGCGCGCGCCT
>DAMAFT010001106.1:0-1098 GCA_031995805.1 Massilia sp. | reverse complement strand
ATCTTACTGCACCTTTGCCTTTTTGACCATTTCTTCCTGGTACGCCGCCAGCTTCTGCTGGGACAGCGCGTCCGAAATCTGCGGTTTGACCTCGTCCAGCGTCGGGAGCTTCGCCGCGCGGACGTCGTCCAGCTTGATCACGTGGTAGCCGACCTGCGTCTTGACCGGCTTCTCGGTGACCTGGCCTTTTTGCAGGCTGGTGAAGCCGGCCGCGAATTCCGGCGGGAACGACGACGGGGTTGCCCAGTCGAGGTCGCCGCCGGTGTTGGCGGTGCCGGTGTCCTTCGATTGCTTGGCCAGGTCTTCGAACTTGGCGCCGCCCTTGAGCTTCGCGATGATGGCGGTGGCGTCGGCTTCGTTTTCCACCAGGATGTGGCGTACGTGGTATTCCTTGTCGCCGGTCTGCTTGGTGAAGCGGTCGTACTCGGCCTTGATGTCGGCGTCGGTCACCGGGTGCTTGGTGATGTAGTCGCGCGCCAGCGCGTTGACGACGATGGTCTGGCGGGCGTTTTCCAGCGCGGTCTTGACTTCCGCATTCTTGTCGTAGCCCTGCTTGATGGCTTCCTGCATCATCACTTCGCGCGCGATCAGGTCCTTCTTGATGGCGTCGCGCAGCTGCGGGCTGTCCGTGCCCTGGCCCTGGGCCACCACCTGCTTGACGATGGCGTCGGCGCGCGACGACGGGATGGCCTTGCCGTTCACCACGGCCAGGTTCTGTGCGAATGCGGGGGATGCGGCGATGGCGGTCAAGGCGAGCAGCAGGCGTGCTGGCTTAAAAGTCATGTTATTTCCTGTGAGGGGGTTGCTTGGACGAAGATTGGATTAGTTCTTGTAGTACGCAGCGATTCTGGACCAGTTCGGGATTCGATTCCTTAAGCCTTGCTGAAAACGATCAAGCCGACGCTTCCGACGGGGCGATGGCGGTGATCGCCAGCGCGTGGATGTCGGTATGCATCATGGCTTGCACGGCATCATACACCAGGCGATGGCGCATGACGAGCCTCTGGCCCTCGAAGCATTCGGAGACGATTTTAACGCTGTAATGGCCACCGCCGGAGGCCGCGCCGGCATGGCCGGCGTGCAGGTGCGAGTCGTCGC
>DAMAFT010001105.1:0-1100 GCA_031995805.1 Massilia sp. | reverse complement strand
CCTGGAGTCAGCAGTTGGACATGGCGTTACAGATGCTTACGAATTGCAGGTTTGATTCCAGGCAATCCAGCTCTATCTTTCCATCACGCAATTCACAAGGAATTGCGAACCAGACCGAAAAGAATGGAAAGGAAAGAGACCATGAACAAGCTCATCTTCGCACTGCTCGCCAGCATCGGCGCCATCGGCGCTGCCCAGGCCCAGACCGCCCCGCAAGCCTATATCGGCGTCGGCGCCGCCACGGCCGACAACCAGACCAAGGACGAATACCGCGTCGGCGCCAAGATCTACGGCGGCTACCAGCTCGACCGGAACTGGGGCGTCGAAGCCGGCTACACCGACTTCGACAGCCAGGACTTCGGCCGCGGCGCCCTGCGCGGCAGCGTGAAGGGCTCCGGCACCTACGTCGCCGGCAAGTACACGATGCCGTTCAACGAACGCTTCTCGGGCTACGGCAAGCTGGGCGTCGCCTATAGCGAACGCAAGTACGACGACAACCTGGGCCTGCGTACCAAGGACACCGATACCGGCGTGTACGGCGCCCTGGGCGTGCAGTACAAGCTGAACCAGAACCTGTCGCTGGTCGGCGAATACGAACGCTACGGCAAGGACAAGGCCTATGGCGCAAAGGCGGACGTGTACACGGTCGGCCTGCAGTACGGCTTCTGACGGCAGGCAGGGTGCGCACGGGGTGCGCACCCTGTGGGACAGGTTCCACAGCAGCGGATTTCCTACGCCGCCGCCTTCGCCGTGACCGGATACCCCGCCGCATCGATCGCTTCCGCGATCCTGTCCAGTGCCGCCGCGCTGTCCACGCGCACCTTCTTGCCCGGCAGGTCGATGGCCACGCCGGCATCCTTGTCGACGTCCTGCACCGCCTTGGTCACGCGGGCCACGCAGTGTTTGCAGGTCATGTCTTCGACGGTCAATTCATACATTGTCGTTTCTCCTTTCGATGGGGTTGATTGCCATGTTTCGGCAGCAGGCGGCAGGCGCAGCGCTTCCCACGCCGTGTCGTCCCGTGCCGGCCGTGCCGACGCGGCCGGTTTCCAGTTGCGCAGCAGCAGCGCATTCGTCCCTGCGCTGACGGAACTGGGGGC
>DAMAFT010001104.1:0-1102 GCA_031995805.1 Massilia sp. | reverse complement strand
CGCCGGACGGCGACCGCTGGTTCAACGGCGCCGCCGGCCTGGTACGGGTACGCGCCGCCGACTGGCGCCGCAGCGCCGGCGATCCGGCCGTGCCGCTGCGCTACCGCCTGTTCGACGCGCTCGACGGCTATCCGGGCCGGGCCGTCATCGAGACGCGCTGGCCCAGCGCCTGGAGCGCCGACGGGCGCTACCTGTGGCTCGCGGCGACCGGCGCGATCGTGCGCTTCGACACCCTGGCCGCGGCGCGCGCCGGCGCCGCGCCGGCCGCCGCCATCCTGCGCGTCGCCACCGAGCGCCAGGGCTACGCGCCGCAAGGCGTCCTCGCGCTGCCGGCCGGCACCGACAGCCTGCGCATCGAATACACGGCGCCGGCATTGCACAAGCCGGAACGGATCCGCTTCGAGTACCGGCTCGACGGCATCGACCGCGACTGGCAGGACGCCGGCAACCGGCGCGCCATCGCCTACACCAACGTCGGCGCCGGCAACTACGTGTTCCGGGTGCGCGCCGTCGACGAGGACGGCGCCGCCGGCCCCGTCGCGACGCAGGCGCTGGCCGTGGCCCCGACCCTGGTGCAGACCACCTGGTTCCGCCTGCTGTGCCTGGGCGCCGCCGCGAGCCTGGCGGTGGGACTGTACCGCTACCGCGTGCGCTATCTCACCGGACGCGTGACCGAGCGCATGCGCGTCAAGACCGCCGAGCGCGAACGCATCGCGCGTACCCTGCACGACACCTTCCTGCAGACCGTGCAGGGCCTGGTGCTGCGCGTGGACGCGGTCGCGGCATCGCTGCCGCAGGGCGACCGCGCGCGGCGCCAGCTCGAAGCCGTGCTGGAAGACGCGGGCCAGGCGATCGGCGAAGGCCGCGAGCAGTTGCAGGAACTGCGCGCCGGCGATGCCCAGGTGCTGGACGACGTGCTCGCGGACGCCGCCGCGCGCCTGCGCGAAGTCCATGGCGTCGACATCGTGCTGTATATCGGCGGCGAGCGGCGCCGGCTCGATCCGCTGGTGGACGCCGAAGTGGCGGACATCGCGCGCGAGGCGCTGCGCAACGCCTGCCGCCACGGCGGCGCCGGCCAGGTGCGCGTCACGCTGTCCTATGG
>DAMAFT010001103.1:0-1104 GCA_031995805.1 Massilia sp. | reverse complement strand
ATCGACGGGATGATGCAGAAGCTGCAGCGGTGGTTGCAGCCTTCGGAAATCTTCAAGTAGGCGTAGTGCCTGGGCGTGAGCTTGACGCCGTGGTCCGGCACCAGGTCGACGAACGGGTCGTGCGGCTTGGGCAGGTGGGTGTGCACCGATTCCATCACCTCGGCCACCGCGTGCGGGCCGGTCACGGCCAGTACCTTCGGGTGCACCTTGGTGATGATGTCGTCGCCGGCCGCATCCTTCTTGGCGCCGAGGCAGCCGGTGACGATGACCTTGCCGTTCTCGGCCAGCGCTTCCCCGATCGCATCCAGCGATTCCTGCACGGCGGCGTCGATGAAGCCGCAGGTGTTGACGATGACGAGGTCGGCGCCGGCATACGACTTGGCCGTCTCGTAGCCTTCGGCGCGCAGCTGGGTGAGGATCTGCTCGGAGTCGACCAGCGCCTTGGGGCAGCCGAGCGAGACGAAGCCCACCTTGGGGGGCACGGCATTGCCGGCGGCGTCGATCGTCGTGGGGAGGGGATTGCGGCGGAGTTCTTGCATTGTCGGAGTGCGGCAAAAAGATTTTGGGCAATCCGCGATTTTACAGCAAGTAGGGGGCTGGAGTCATCGATGGTGGCGAAAATGCCTCCGCGGGAACCCATGCCGAGGCACGTTGGCCAACCAGGCAGGGGTTCCGGCCTTCGCGGGAACGGCGCGAGGGACTTATTTCTTTTCCGGCGGCACGCCGAACGGGAACGCCCCGAACATCGCCTTGCTCTGCGACTGCATCTGTTCCTGCATCTGCAGGAACAGGTTCTTGCTCTGGTCGATGTAGCTGTTCATCATGCCCTGCATCATCGGCCCCTGGATGTTCATGAACTGGGCCCACATCTCGGTATTGTAGGGCTTGCCCTCCAGCGCGCCGGTGGCCGAGTTGACGAACTTGCTCTGGATATCGGTGAACGCCTGGATGTTCTTTTCCAGGTAGGAGCCCATCATGCCCTGCATCGCGTGGCCGTAGTAGCGGATGATCTGCGCCAGCACATTGCTCGAGAACATCGGCACACCGTGGGCTTCTTCTTCCAGGATGATCTGCAGCAGGATGCTGCGGGTCAGGTCATCGTTG
>DAMAFT010001102.1:0-1108 GCA_031995805.1 Massilia sp. | reverse complement strand
TCAGCGGGCGCACCAGCACCGGGCGCAGCGCCTGGCGCTCGGCATCGGTCATCCCGACCAGCATCTGCTCGTCGACGTACTTGAGGGCGTCGGCCAGCTCCGAGCCGCTGCCTTCCAGCGTCTGCTGCATCAGCTGCTTGGCGCCCGGGCCGGGGTCGCCCTGGTTGCGGATCTGGTTGAAGCGCGCGCGCAGCTTCGACAACTGGTCGACGTAGCCGCGCATCAGCGAGGCATCGCGGTCCTTGGCCACCACCAGCCGCGCCACGCCGGAGAACTCGCGGCCCACGGGGCCGAGCGCAACGTTGCCGCCCTGGGCCGGGGCCGCCTGCAGGCTGACGTTGACGGCGGCCGGCTTCTGGCGCAGCACGGTCTCGCGGAACCAGCCGGCCAGGCCGCTCTGGGCGCGCTGCAGGCCGGCGCCGACCAGCGACGGGTTGTCCCACGAGGTCTGTTCGTAGACGGTGGCCACCAGCTTGTCCAGCGGCGAATTCTGCGGGTCGCCCAGGCGGTTCATGGCGCCGGCGGCGGCGTCGAAGCCGTCCAGGTCGCGCACGGTCACGCCCTGCATGAACTTCTGCCACTCGCGCGCGTACTCGGTCTTGTACAGGTCGACCAGCGACTTCTGGATCTGTTCCGGGCTGCCTTCCAGCGTCAGGTCGTCCTTCGACGAGGTCTTGAGCACCCAGTCGGCGCTCTGCAGCTCGCGGTTGGCCGCGTCGCGGAAGGCGTCCTGGACGAAGCCTTCCCAGGCCTGGCGCGTGAAGCTGCCGGAGATCGCGTAGCTGCCCAGCACCAGGTCCTTGTCCTGGTCGCCGACGATGCGCGCCACCGTCACGGACGGGTAGCGGGTGGCCGCGCGCGCCTTGACGTCGGCATATACGCGCTCGCGCGCCGGCATGCCGCGCACCACGCGGCGCAGGTTGTCGCGGGTCTGGTCGACCAGGGCGCGGCGCGCGTCGACGGTGGGCCAGGACGGGTCGTTGACCTGGGCCAGCGTGAACGCGATCATGCGCTCCGCACTGCGGATCATCTGCTCGCGCGGCATGGCGCCGCGGTTCCCTTCGAGCCAGCCGCGCCAGAAGCGCGTGATCTGGTCGTTCAGGTGGGC
>DAMAFT010001101.1:0-1111 GCA_031995805.1 Massilia sp. | reverse complement strand
CGGAAATAGGAGCGGGCGACTTCCTTGAAGGGGAGGAAGCCGTGGCGGTCTTCGCCGTAGCTGACGAAGCAGGCTTCGAGGGAGGGTTCGATGCGGGTGATGACGCCTTTGTAGATATTCGATTTGCGCTGTTCGCGACCAGCGGTCTCGATATCGATGTCGATCAGTTTCTGGCCGTCGACAATCGCTACGCGCAGCTCCTCTTGCTGCGTAGCGTTAAACAACATTCTTTTCATTGTATTGACTCCGCGACCCGGGGGCCGTTTCATGCCGTCCCTTGCAGGACGGCGCAGGTACAGGAATGTACGCGGGAGGGGAGTGTTGGCGGTGGTATGCCCGGGGCGTGGCGCGGCAGGGCCGGCCACAGGGCGCAGACGGTATCGAACGTCATTGTCGCGCGCACGGACGCCGGAGGTCCAATGGCCCGATCGGGGCAGCATTGCAACCATCAGGCGGGTGCGGCCAAAGGCCTGACCTGCTGCTGCAGCAGGCATGCACGAGGTGCTGGCCAGGCAAACAAGGGCCTCGGGCTGCGCACCATCGGGATGCCGGCTGCGAAATCTCTACGACCTGCTGCTTCCTGCAGTGTGTGGCGGAACAACTCGTCCGAAGCGCGCGAATCCGCGCGGTGCTCGCTGCAAACCGGTCAGCCGCATTCCCCGAACTGTGTATGCCACAACATTGCTGCCGCTCGCGACGGCTTTCGAGACTCCTGCATCGGTCGGGCGAAAACGACAAGCGTTATCGACGCCATCACCCGGCAAGCCGGCCTGGGGCCGTCTTGCCGGTACTTATCCTAATCAATCCAAACAATCCAATCCTGCAGTCCTGTACGTACCCGATCGCAACAGCGGTGCAACCCTGGCCAGCACAGGAATGTGCGTACACGTTCTGGAACCGCCCAATACCCGCTGCGCGTTGCCCTCGTTGGCTCGTTGAACCCGCCATGCCACCGGCACGGCGAAGGTTCCAGGCCGACGTGGCCACCGCTCGCAAAGGCATCATGCGATTCCGTTTTTTTCCATCGAATTTGCATTCAGGCGAGGCCGATGGAGACGCCCCTGTGTAAAATATCGTTTTAATTCTTACACCAGCAGAGGTTTGACCGCCG
>DAMAFT010001100.1:0-1114 GCA_031995805.1 Massilia sp. | reverse complement strand
TGACGATGATCGGCGGATTCTGGCCGCCCTGGTGGGCGTAGCGCATCTTCGGACGGGTGCCGCCCTTGCGCTTCGGTTCCTGCTTCTCGACCGCCTCTTCCAGCGCGCGCGTCAGGCGCGGGGTCGACAGCTTGGCGGTGGCCGCGGCGTAGGCCGTGTCGATCGACTTCATCAGGTGGTTGATGCCGGTGCCCTTCAGCGCCGAGATGAACTTGGTCTCGGCGAAGCCCAGGAAGTCGAGCTTGCGGTCCATGTCGTTCTTGACCTGGTCGCGCTGGTCGGACGTCAATCCGTCCCACTTGTTCACGGCGATCACCAGCGCGCGGCCGGTCTCGAGGATGAAGCCGGCGATGTGGGCGTCCTGCTCCGAGATGTCCTGCTGGGCGTCGAGCATCAGCACGACCACGTTGGCTTCCGAGACCGACTGCAGCGTCTTCACCACCGAGAACTTCTCGATCGCCTCGAACACCTTGCCGCGGCGACGGATGCCGGCCGTGTCGATCAGCGTGTAGTGGCGGCCGCCCTTCTCGAACGGCACCTCGATCGAGTCGCGCGTGGTGCCCGGCATGTCGAAGGCGATCACGCGCTGCTCGCCGACCAGCGTGTTGATCAGCGTGGACTTGCCGACGTTCGGGCGGCCCACCAGCGCGATCTTGACGCCGTGGTCGGCCGGCGCCAGCTCTTCCTCTTCCTCGGGACGCTGCTGCAGCGCCTGGTCGATCGCCTCGTTGACGAGGTCGAGCGTGCCGTCGCCGTGCGCGGCCGAGATCACGTACGGGTCGCCCATGCCCAGCTCGTAGAACTCGGCGGTGACCGAGGTGTACTTCATGCCCTCGCTCTTGTTCACGACGAGCATGACCTTGCGGCCCGACTTGCGCAGGAAGTCGGTGATGGTCTTGTCGTGCGGCGTCAGGCCCTGGCGGCCGTCGACGATGAACATGACCACGTCGGCTTCCGCCACGGCCTGGCGCGTCTGCAGCGCCATCTCGTGCATGATGCCTTCCTTGGCCACCGGCTCGAAGCCGCCGGTATCGATGACCAGGAACGGGCGTTCGCCCATCCGGCCCTCGCCGTAGTGACGGTCACGTGTCAGGCCCGGCAGATTCGCCACGAG
>DAMAFT010001099.1:0-1118 GCA_031995805.1 Massilia sp. | reverse complement strand
GGTAGCTGTCGGCGACGTAGCGTTCCTGGGACGCCTTGCCGGCCGCGACGCCGCCCTGCTCCCAGTCCTCGCCCGAACCGAAGGAAAGCGCCGGCACGCCGCGCTTGGCGAACGGGAAGTGGTCGGAGCGGAAGAAATGGCCGGCTTCCGGTTTCGGATCCGGCGAGAAACGGATATTCCGCTCCCTGGCCTTGGCGACCAGCCGGTCCAGCAGGTCCAGCTTCGCGCTGCCGGAAATGGTGAAGTCGCGCGCCGGACCGTAGGGGCTGAGCGCATCCATGTTGATCACGCCGACCGTCCGCGCCAGCGGGTACACCGGGTTCGACGCATAGTATTCGGAGCCCAGCAGGCCCTTCTCTTCCGCCGTCACGGCCAGGAACACGACGCTGCGCTGCGGCGCCGGCGCCTTGCCGTAGGCGCGCGCCAGTTCCAGCAGCGCGGCGATGCCGGTGCCGTTGTCGACGGCGCCGTTATAAATCCTGTCGCCCTTGGCGTCGGGCAGGCCGATGCCCAGGTGGTCCCAGTGGCCGCTGTAGACCACGTACTGGCCGGCATGCTTGCTGCCGGGGCGCAGCGCGACCACGTTCTTCGAGGTGATGACCTGCGCGTCCACCGCATAGCGCGCCGACAGCGTGACCCCGTGCAGTTCCACCGGCTTGAAGCCGCGCGTTTGCGCTTCCTGCTTGAGCCGGTCGAAGTCGAGGCCGGCGCGCCGGAACAGGTCCAGCGCGACGTCGCGCTGGATCCACGCTTCCGCCGGCGCGTGCGCTTCGAGCGGGTTCTTGCGCACCACGTCGTACATCACGTTGGTGTTCGAGTTCTTGACGGTCGCCCAGCCGTAGGAGGCCGGCGCGGTCTCGTGCACGATGAGGGTGCCGAGCGCGCCGCGGCGCGCCATTTCCTCGAACTTGTAGGTCCAGCGGCCGTAATACGTCA
Organism: Massilia sp.; assembly: GCA_031995805.1. Taxonomy (GTDB): domain Bacteria; phylum Pseudomonadota; class Gammaproteobacteria; order Burkholderiales; family Burkholderiaceae_D; genus Telluria. The sequence continues at coordinate 182 of DAMAFT010001099.1, read as the reverse complement.
TCGCCTTGCCGCCGAAGTCGCCCGATCCCGTCTCGAAATCCGGGTCGTTGATCAGCACGACCGCCAGCTTGCCCTTCAGGTCGACGCCCTTGAAGTCGTCCCACTTGCGCTCCGGCGCGGCGACGCCGTAGCCCACGAAGACCAGCGGCGCATCCTTGACGTCGACCGCCTGCGCGCCCGTC
>DAMAFT010001098.1:0-1122 GCA_031995805.1 Massilia sp. | reverse complement strand
CAGGTGCCGTGGAACGTGGCGCTGCTCAAGGGCGCCTCCATCGTCGGCGTGTTCTGGGGCGATTTCCAGCGCAAGGAGCCGGCCGCGCATGCCGAGGCGATGCGGACCATGCTGCAGTGGATGGTGGAAGGCAGGCTCGCGCCGCTGGTGTCGACGCGCTATGCGCTCGAAGACACCGCGCGGGCGCTGGAAGACATGGCCGCGCGCAAGGTCACCGGCAAGGTCGTGATTGCGCCGTAGGGTGGGCAGCTCCACCATGCTGCCTGCGTTCACGCTGCGCGCGCGCTGCCCACGCGTGACGCATGGGTGGCCTGCGACCCGGAACGAAGACGGGCGAACGCAGTGCGAACGGCACGCGTGGGCGGCGCAGGCGCTGCGTGGTTGCGGACGACCGGGCGGAGCCGCCCGCCCTACGGATGTTCCGCGGCATCGCCATCCGACGCCGGTCCGTCCCGGAAGAACGCGATCACGTCCGCCTGCACCCGCGTGCGCCGGAACGGCGGCAGGCTCTGCCAGATGCGGCGGCCGTAGGACTTGCTGATCACGCGCGGGTCGCACAGCATCAGCACGCCACGGTCGTCGACGTCGCGGATCAGGCGCCCGGCGCCCTGCTTCAGGTTGATGATGGCTTCCGGCAGCGTGTGGTGGGCGAAGCCGTTCATGCCCTTCTTTTCCATCACCTCGATGCGCGCGGCCAGCACCGGATCGTCGGGCGGGGCGAACGGCAGCTTGTCGATGATGACCAGCGACAGTGCGTCGCCGCGCACGTCCACGCCTTCCCAGAAGCTCTGGCTGCCCACCAGCACGGCGTTGCCGGCGTTGCGGAAGGAATCCAGCAGCTCGGTGCGGCCCCGCTCGCCCTGCACGAACAGCGGGTATTCCAGGCCGCGGTCGGCGAATTCCTGGCGCAGGCGCTCGGCCACGCGGTTGACGGCGCGGATCGTCGTGCACAGGAAGAAGGTGCGCCCGCCGGCCGCCTCGATGACGGGCAGCGCCATGTCGACCACGGCGTCCGTGTAGCCCATCGTGTTCGGCTCCGGCAGGCCGGTCGGCACGTACAGGATGCCCTGTTCCTGGTAGTTGAAGGGGCTGGGCCAGGTGCGCGCCGGCTCGCCCGTCATG
>DAMAFT010001097.1:0-1123 GCA_031995805.1 Massilia sp. | reverse complement strand
GGTTGACCAGGCAGCGGCGCAGGTCGAGCGGCCGGCCCAGCAGCGCCATGCCGGCATGGCCGGCCAGGGCGACGCGCTGGTTGGCGTCGGCCGCGTCGGCGCAGACGGAATCGAGCAGCGAATCCAGGTCGAGCATCTGCATGGTCTCGGTGGTGTCCATGCTGCGCGCCAGGTCCAGGCCTTCGCGGACCATGGCCTGCATCGCCGACAGGTCGCCGATCAGGCGCTCCTTCAGCTCCGGTTCGCCGACCTTTTCCAGGCGCAGCCGCATGCGGGTCAGCGGCGTCTGCAGGTCGTGGGTGATGGCGGCGAGCATCTGGGTGCGCTGGAAGATGTACTGGCGGATGCGCGCCTGCATGGCGTTGAATGCGGCGCTGGCCTGGCGGATCTCGTCGGCGCCGGTCAGGTCCAGCGGCGGGTGGTTGATGTCGTTGCCGAGGTCTTTCGCGGCCTGCGCCAGCTGCTTGAGCGGCCGCGTGGTCATGCGCGCCACCAGGTAGGCCAGGAAGCCGACGCTCAGCAGCAGGAGCAGGATCGTCAGCGTGTAGTCGGTGCGCAGCGGCGACGTCACCGAACGCGGCGGCAGCACCGACAGCATCAGCTCGTCGCCGTCGCGCAGGCGCACGCTGATGCTCTCGCAGGTACCGCGCCATTTCAGGCGCAGCAGGCCGAACACGATCGACTGGTCACGCACCACGGCGCAGTCGGCTGGACGCGTCACCAGCGAGCGCAGCACGTACTGCTTGCCCATGCGCGCCGCCAGCGTCTCGGTGAAATCGGTATTCGCGCCGGCCATCTCGGACGGCTTGACATCGACATCCTCGAGGCGCATGCCCGGACGGTTGGCCACGTCGAGGTAGGTCTTGCGCGCCGATTCCGGGACGATCTCGGTGGCCATGATGAGCTGCTCGGCGCGGTCGAGCGAATGCAGGTCGCGGTACTCGTCGATCACGCGCTGGCGCTCGACGTCGGCCAGCAACTGGGTCAGCGCGGCCGTGACCAGGATGCCCAGCAGCAGGGTGGCAAACACGCGGCCCGTCATCGAGCCGAGGAACGCTCTCACGCGCTCGGCTCCACCGTCACCTGGCCGGCCAGCACGTAGCCGCCGTTGCGGACCGTCTTG
>DAMAFT010001096.1:0-1123 GCA_031995805.1 Massilia sp. | reverse complement strand
CGTGTTCACCAGGTATTTCTGCATATAGGTCGTGAACGCGTAGAAGATCAGCGAGCCGCCGGCGGTGAAGCCGAGCACGGTGACGAAGGCGCGGCCGTGGTTCCTCAGCAGCGAGGCGACGCTGCCGGCCTCCTCGCTCTTGCGCCCGTGGGCGGTGGTGGTCTCGTGCAGCGAACGGCGCAGGTACAGCGAGACCAGCGCGGCGCCGGCGCCGGCCACGAAGGGAATGCGCCAGCCCCAGGCCACGAGCTCGTCGTGGCTCAGGAACAATTGCAGGATGCCCAGCACGAGCAGCGCCGCCAGCTGGCCGCCGATCAGGGTCACGTACTGGAACGACGCATAGAAACCCTTGCGGCCGGGTTCGGCGACCTCGCTCATGTAGGTTGCGCTGGTGCCGTATTCGCCGCCCACCGACAGGCCCTGGAACAGGCGCGCCACCAGCAGCAGCACCGGGGCCGCCGTGCCGATCGTGGCGTAGGTGGGCAGCGCGGCGATCATCAGCGAGCCGCCGCACATCATCAGCACCGAGATCATCATCGCGTTGCGGCGGCCATAACGGTCGGCGATGCGACCGAACAGCCAGCCGCCGATCGGGCGCATCAGGAAGCCGGCGGCGAAGATGCCGGCGGTGTTCAGCAACTGGGTGGTGGGATTTCCTTTGGGGAAGAACGCGGACGAGAAATACAGCGCGCAGAACGAGTAGATGTAGAAGTCGAACCACTCGACCAGGTTGCCGGACGAGGCGCCGACGATGGCGTAGATCCGCTGGCGCGGGGTGAGATCGTGGATGGCCTGCGCTTCCGCGGCATCCGGGGCGGCTGTCGTATTCATGGTATTCCTCCGTGTCGTTCTTCGCATGTCCGGCAGCGCTGAACGTTTCACGGACGGTCCGCCGGGCCAGCACGGCCGGTGACCAAGGATAGCAGTTTCTCCATTTTTGCGTTCGCGGCCCCGCGTTTGCGGTGCCTGTCAAGACGGACCGTACCGCATTACCGGGGGTGGCGGCGCGGCAACGCTGTCATAGCAGCGGCAGGCCGGCCAGCAGCAGTGCGCCATCAGAATGCGATGACGAAGCGCGCGCCGCCCGCCAGCGCACGCGCGTAGCGCACCGGGCCGCCGTTCG
>DAMAFT010001095.1:220-1130 GCA_031995805.1 Massilia sp. | reverse complement strand
ACCGGCGTACATGCCGCGGTCGCCGGGCTTGAACAGGGTGACCTTGTCGCCCACGGCGCGCACCACGCCGGACGCGTCCCAGCCCAGCACCTTCGGTAGCACCGGGGGCGGCAGCACGCCGCCGCGGATCTTGGTGTCGACCGGGTTCACCGAGACCGAATGCACTTCCACCAGCAGGTCGTGCCCGGCCGCCTCGGGCTCGGGCAAGGTGGTGTCGGTCAGGGCATCCGGCGAATCGAGCGAAACCGACTCGTTATAGACAATAGCTTTCATAGGTACTCCATGCAGTTGACAGTTCCAGTGACGGCGGGCGGGCTGCTTGCGACGTCAGGCGATGATACCGGTTGCGATTTTGCAGAGCGGGATCGTTACGTGCGGGCAGCGCCGGCGCCGAGGTGGAAAGTGCCGCGGCGCCGCCTGAGGGCGCCGACGCCGTGGACGGCAAGCCGGCCCGGCTCAGAATTCCTGAACGGTCGGGCGCAGCACGATTTCGTTGATGTCGACGTCGGCCGGCTGGGTGATGGCGAAGGCAACCGCGCGCGCGACCGCGTCGGCGGGAATCGCCATCTCGTAGAAGTCGAGCACGGCGCTGGCGCTCTCGGGGTGGCTGCTGCCATGTTTCAGTTCCGACGCCACCGCGCCTGGCGAAATGACGGTGCTGCGGATCTTGCCGCCAACTTCGGCGCGCAGCCCTTCGGAGATGGTGCGCACGGCAAACTTGGTGGCGCTGTACACGGCGGCGTTGCCGAAGACCTTGAGCCCGGCCACCGACGCGATGTTGATGAAATGGCCGCTGTCCTGCTTCTGGAACACCGGCAGCGCGGCGGCGACGCCATACAGCACGCCCTTGACATTAATGTCGATCATGGCGTCCCACTCGTCAAACTTCAGCTCAAGCAGCGGCACCACC
>DAMAFT010001095.1:0-210 GCA_031995805.1 Massilia sp. | reverse complement strand
GACGTCGAGCCGGCCGAAATGGGTCAGCGCGGTCTGCACCAGCGCCTCCACGTCGCCCCTGCGCGTCACGTCGGTGACGGCGAATGCAGCCTGGCCGCCAGCGGCGCGGATCTCCGCAACCAGTGCTTCCAGCCGATCCTGGCGGCGCGCGCCCAGCACCAGGTGGGCGCCCTGCGCCGCCAGGTGGCGCGCGGTAGCTTCGCCGAGGCC
>DAMAFT010001094.1:0-1131 GCA_031995805.1 Massilia sp. | reverse complement strand
CGTGGACCCGACCGACAAGACCGTCGACGCACTGATGAAGCTGGACCTGCCGGCTGGCGTCGACGTCGAGATCAAGCTGCAGTAATCCAGGTTTCATTCCGGCGGATGCGTCCGCCGGCGATCACGGGGCCGGTTCCGCTTTGCGGGCCGGCCCCGTTTTCTTGCCGCTGTCGCGGCGGCGCATCGGATTGACGGCTGCATTTGTTTTGTACTTGTGGCATGACCATGAAAGCCCTGAAACGCCAGCTTGCTTCCGAACTTCTTGCCGATCCTCAAGCAAGGGATCCACTGCGCCAGTTCATGACCAAGCCGAGCAGTCCGCACGCCGCGCGCGATGCTGCCACCGGTGAGTTTCGTATCCACCGCGACGACAAGCTGTCCGCGCGTGAGTGTCGTACCGAAAGCGAAGGCGGCTTGACCACGTTCGCATGAACGTCGCATTGCCCGCGCTCATCATCTTTTTCCTGCTCGGGACGATCTTTCGGTTCCATCGCGGCCATGGCATTGCCTGCCGACCGGCGCCGATTTCAGGGACGACGAGGAACCGGAACTCATTTTCGTGTCCGCGATCGTCGAGGTCGGCAAGGATGCCGTGCCGTACGTCGGGATGCTGGACGAGTTCGATGCCGATGCGGAAGGGCAGCTCGACCGGTTCGTCCTGTGCCGCGCACGCGACGGCCTCGCCTGCATATTCCTTGACGTGGACCGGCCGAAGGCGCTGCGGCAGGCGCTCAGCTGGATGCTGCCTGCAGCGGCGAACTGCAGGCGCCGAAGCGCTGCGACTGCGCCACCGTGCGCTCGGCCCAGGCGCGGTGCGTGGCCACCTCGCACATCGCATCCTGCATGCGGAACACGGCCGGCGCCTCCTGGTCGAGGATGGCGCGCGCCACTTCGAGGTCTTGCGGCCGCACTTGGAAGTGGCGCTCGATCGGCGCGATCTGGGTCGGGTGGATGGCGGTCTTGCCGACCATGCCGTGGGCCAGGTCTTCCTGCACCTCCTCGTCGAGCAGCTCGGGCAGGTCGAGGTATTCGAAGACCGGCGCCGTCAGCGTGAAGCCGTAGGGGCGGAAGGTGGTGACCAGGCGCGCGATCACGGGACCCAGCGGGGTGCGGTACAGCGTCATGCCGCGC
>DAMAFT010001093.1:0-1135 GCA_031995805.1 Massilia sp. | reverse complement strand
CGCAGGCCTGGTAGAACTCGGGCGTGTCGAGCACCGGGCCGCGCGCCTCCTCGTCGTACAGGTCGACCTGCAGCACGTCGACGGTGCCGCGGTTGGCCGGGTCCATGACGAAGTCCAGCGCATCCATCTCGCGCACGTCCAGCCGCGCGTCGTTGGGCGGCAGGCCGAAGTGGGCGTGGCAGATCGCGATCACGTTCGGATTCAGTTCGGCGGCGCCGACGCGCGCCTCGGGAAAACGCTGGTAGCAGAACTTGGTCAGCGCCGCGCTGCCCAGCCCCAGCTGCACGATGCGGCGCACGTCGCGCCGGAACAGCATCCACGCCATCATCATCTGCACGTATTCGAGCTCGATCGCATCCGGCCGCGCCAGGCGCATCGCCCCCTGTTCCCACGACGTCCCCAGGTGCAGCGAACGCACGCCCTCGAACTCGGTGATGGTGGCGGGCGGATGGCCGGGGCGCGAAAAACGGGGATCGAGAGGACTGGACATGGCTAACCGCAAGAAAGAAACCAGCCCATCTTACCAAACCCGATCCATCTCAGGCCGGCAGGATCAGCGTCACCGCAAGGCCGCCGCCCTCGCGGTTGGCCAGGGTGATCCGGCCGCCGTGGGCTTCGGCGATCTCGCGCGCCAGCGCCAGGCCCAGGCCGGTGCCGCTGCGCTTGGTGGAGTAAAAGGGGACCAGGGCGTTGGTGAGCACGGCGTCGTTCATCCCGCTGCCGCGGTCCAGCACGTCGATGCGCACGGCGTCCTGCGCGCGGCGCACCTGCAGCGCGACGTCTTCCGGGCGCGAGCCGGATTCGTGGGCGTTCTTCAGCAGGTTGAGCAGGGCCTGCTCCATCTGGGCGGCGTCGATGCGCGCCGGTTCCTCGGGCAGGCCGTCGGCCAGCGCGAACGGCACCTGGGCGGCCAGGCGGGCGACGACATCCGGCCAGGCCACCGGCTCCAGGCGCGGCGCCGGCAGCTTGGCGAAGCGCGCGTAGCCGAGGATGAAGGTCTCCAGGTGGCGCGTGCGTTCGCCGATGGTCTGCAGGATCTGCGGCAGGCGCTCCACCTGCCCACGCCGCACCAGCTCGGCGCCCGAATGGGCCAGCGACGCCAGCGGCGCCAGCGAGTTGTTCAGTTCGTGGCTGA
>DAMAFT010001092.1:0-1143 GCA_031995805.1 Massilia sp. | reverse complement strand
CGACGGCCGACAGCAGCACCGCCTGCCAGCCCCAGAACGTGAACGCGGCCAGCTTGTCCGAGAACAGGCGGACCTGGCAGGTGCGCTGGACCACGTAGTAGGACGTGGCGAACAGGCCGCAGATGCCGAACGCGAAGATCACCCCGTTGGTGTGCAGCGGGCGCAGGCGCCCGTAGGTGAGCCACGGGATGTCGAAGTTGAGTGAAGGCCAGGCCAGCTGGGCGGCGATGAACACGCCAACCAGCATGCCGATCACGCCCCAGGCCACCGTTGCGATGGCAAACTGGCGCACGACCTTGTAGTTATAGTTTAGACTGCTATCCAAGATGCACTCCCTAGTTTTATAAGTCGATACGACAACTGGAGGGTAGCTTTCCCGGGTATGCAAAATCTTTGATGTGAATCAAATAGTCCAGACTGGGTAAAGGTAGGAGACAAACTGTCCTACCCAACGTTGCTGAAAGAAGACTTTGGACTTCATCGATCACCACACAGGACGACATCCATGCCACCCATCTCGCAGCAACTGCACGACGAACTCGGCCAGCGCCTGCGCGCCAGCCGCGACCAATTGATGGCCACGGTCCGCGCGCGCACCGACGGCGACACCGACGACCGCCCGGCCATCGCGCCGAACGCCCACATGGGCCAGAACGACGACGCGCCGGCCGGCGAAATGATCAGCCACAACGAAGAACACTTCGCCGAGCACGAGGCGAACATGCTGCAGGCCATCGACCAGGCGCTGGGCCGCCTGGAAACCGGCGCTGCCGGCATCTGCGTCGAATGCGGACGCGACATTCCCGAGGACCGGCTGCTGGCGACGCCGACGGTGCAGACCTGCATCGCGTGCCAGGAGCGGCTGGAGAAGGAGCAGGGGACCGGGCGCGGGCCGTCGATGTGACGGAGGGGTCAGCGCAGGGGTCATGGCCCGGTGTTGCTTTTCAAGGGGCTCCGGCCCCGGTGTTCTGCCGCGGTGCCTGCCGAAGCCGGATATAGCCGGACCACAGCGCAACCCGGTTGCTCGACCGCCGGCAACCCCGGGGTCAGCGCCCTCTCGACCCCGACACCGGGCTCCGCCCCCTGCGATGATCCCTGCGGCGTTTCTTGCGGGACCCCGTCGTCGTCCCCCAGTATCCGCCA
>DAMAFT010001091.1:0-1152 GCA_031995805.1 Massilia sp. | reverse complement strand
GGCCGCCTGTTCCGCGAATTCGCCGTCACGCTGGCGATCACGATCCTGATCTCGGCGGTGGTCTCGCTGACGCTGGTGCCGATGATGTCGGCGCGCTGGCTGAAAAGCGACGACAAGTCGCACGAAGGCCGCTTCGCCGTCTGGTTCCAGAAGCAGTTCGACTTCGTCATCCACCACTACGACCGCTCGCTGACCTGGGTGCTCGAGCGCCAGGGCCTGACCTTGCTGGTGGCGCTGGGCACGCTGGTGCTGACGGCGCTGCTGTGGACCTTCATCCCGAAAAGCCTGTTCCCGACCCAGGACACGGGCCAGCTGCAGGCGCGCGTGGAAGCGCGCCAGGCGATCTCGTACGCCGCCATGGCCGAGCTGCAGCAGGCCGTCGCGCGCGAGGTGCTGGCCGACCCGGACGTCGCCTCGCTCAGCTCCACCGTGGGCGTGGACGCCGCCAACAACACCATGCTGCATACCGGCACCATGCTGGTCAACCTGAAGCAGGACCGTGGCGACCAGGAAGAACTGATGGAGCGCCTGCGCGCGCGGGTGGCGCGGAACGTGGCCGGCGCCACGCTGTACCTGCAGCCGACCCAGGACCTCACCATCGACGCCGAGAGCGGGCCCACGCAGTACCGCCTGTCGATCGAGGGCGCCGACACGGCCACCGTCACCGAATGGTCGCGCAAGCTGGCGCAGGCGATGGGCCGGCGCAAGGAATTGCGCAACGTGGTCACCGACGCTGGTGCCACCGGCGCCGCTGCCTACGTCAACATCGACCGCGACAGCGCCTCGCGCCTGTCGGTGACGGCGTCGAACATCGACGACGCGCTGTACAGCGCCTACGGCCAGCGCATCGTCTCGACCATCTTCACCGAGACCAACCAGTACCGCGTGATCCTGGAAGCGCGCCAGGACGAGAAGATGTCGCTGGAGTCGCTGGAAAACCTGCAGCTGCGCACCGGCTCCGGCGCGCCGACGCCGCTGTCGGCGATCGCCACCATCACCGAGCAGGCCGCGCCGCTGCAGGTCACCCACGTGGCGCAGTACCCGGCCACGACGATCGGCTTCGACACCGCCTCCGGCGTCAAGCTGGGCACGGCCGTCAGCGCGATCCGCGAGGTGGCCGAGGAGATCAAGCTGCCGGCCTCGGTCAGCATG
>DAMAFT010001090.1:0-1154 GCA_031995805.1 Massilia sp. | reverse complement strand
GCTTCCAGGCAACCCCGAACCTGCTGCTGACCCTGGGCGTGCGTAACGAGTCGTTCAAGAACCAGAACGACACCAAGACCACCTTCCTGGAGATGAAGAACCAGATCCAGCCGCGCCTGGCCGCGGTATGGGACGTCAACGGCGACGCCAGCCTGAAGGTATACGGCACCGTGGGCCGCTACTCGGTCCCGATCCCGACCCACATCTCGGTGCGCGGCGCCGGCCGTTCGACCTATACCGCCCAGTACTACACGTATACCGGCACCGACGCCAACGGCGCGCCGACCGGCCTGGTGCAGCTGAGCCAACCGCTGTCGAACAACAACGAATATGGCCAGGATAAGGTCGTCGAGACCCTGGCAGCGCGCGACATGGATCCGCAATACCAGGACGAGCTGACCTTCGGCTTCGAGAAGGCGTTCTCGCCGTCGCTGAACTTCGGCGCCAAGGCGATCTACCGCAAGATGCGCTCGACCATCGACGATTTCTGCGACGTGCGTCCGTTCGAGCGCTTCGCCGAAGCCAATGGCATCGAAATCACCAATCCGCTGTGGGGCAACACCTGCCAGACCTTCAACCCGGGTGAAGACAACGAGTTCCTGGTCGACTTCTCGGGCGATACGTCGCGCCTGACCCAGGTGAACCTGACCGCGGCCGACCAGGGCTTCGACAAGCCGAAGCGTACCTACAAGTCGATCGAGACCTTCCTGGAGCACCCGTTCCGCAACGGCTGGTACGCCAAGGCCAGCTATACCTGGTCGAGCAAAAAGGGCAATACCGAAGGCCAGGTGCGTTCGGATAACGGCCAGGCCGACGTTGCGGTCACCTCGTCGTGGGATTATCCGGAGCTGATGGAAGGCGCCTATGGCTACCTGCCGAACCACCGCAAGCACCAGCTCAAGGCCTTCGGCTTCTATGAAGTGACGCCGGAAGTCGTCGTCGGCGCCAACGTGCTGATCGCCTCGGGCCGTCCACGCAGCTGCATTGGCAGCGCCGCCAATCCGGGCGATTCGCCGAACTACGCGAACCAGACCTTCTACTGCGGCGGCCTGACCCGTTCGGAGAACGTGCTGACCCCGCGCGGCACGGTGGGCAACCTACCGTGGGAACACCGCTACGACCTGAACGTGGCGTACAAGCCCAACTTCATCAAG
>DAMAFT010001089.1:0-1154 GCA_031995805.1 Massilia sp. | reverse complement strand
GCTGCAACGGATCGAGGCGATACGCCAGTCGGCGCTGGCGGCGCTGCACGAGGCCGACGCCAACAAGGACGACTTCATGGCCCTGCTGGCGCACGAGCTGAGGAACCCGCTCGCGCCGATACGCGCCGCTGCCGAGCTGCTGCGGCGCGGAAACTGCGACCCGGCCCAGTTGCGCCGCACCAGCGACATCATCGGACGCCAGGTGACGCACATGGCGCACCTCGTCGACGACCTGCTCGACCTGTCGCGCGTGCGGCGCGGGCAGATCGCGCTGCACATGGCGCAGGTCGACGTGCTGGCCGTGGTGCGCGACGCGCTGGAACAGTCGGCGCCGCAGATGGCGGGGCGGCGGCACCGCCTGCACGCGGACCTGCCGGACCGGGCCGCCTACGTGACGGGCGACCACAAGCGCCTCGTGCAGGTGGTGGCGAACCTGCTCGCCAACGCCGCCAAGTTCACGCCGGATGGCGGCACGGTGGAGGTGGCGTTGCGCTATGCCGGCGAGCAGGTCGAGATCCGCGTATGCGACGACGGCGTCGGCATCGGGCCCGAGCTGTTGCCGAAGATTTTCGACGCCTTCTCCCAGGGATCGCGTACGGCGGGCCGCGCCGAGGGCGGACTGGGCCTGGGGCTGGCGCTGGTCCAGCGCCTCGTCGAACTGCACGGCGGCCACGCCAGCGCGCACAGCGAAGGCCAGGGCAAGGGCAGTACCTTCGTCCTGGTGCTGCCGCGCCTGGCGCAGCCGGCGGACGCGCACGACAACGCGGACGCCGGCGCCGGACATGACGGCGCAGACTCCTAGCCGTCCTTCTCGCCGGCGCGGCCGCTGCGGCTGCGCTCCAGCGGCGCCTGCATGGCCTCGACGTCGCGCCTGATTCGTCGACGCCGCGGTCGGGCCCCAGGCCAGCGCCGCGACGTAGCGTACCGCCTGCAGCGTGGCCGTGTGCACGAAGGATTCCGTGCAGGCAGGGCGCGTCGGGCAGGTGTCGCGGCCGGCCCCCCGGTCTCGCCGCGGCCGGGCGCCGGCGGGGTCACCCGCCCGCGGCGGGTGTTACGCTTCGCCGACCGGCGTCGCCTCGGCGGGTACCGCCGGCGTCATCATGTGGCCCAGCTTGGCTTCCTTGGTATTCAGGTAGCTGTTGTTGAAGGCGTTG
>DAMAFT010001088.1:0-1154 GCA_031995805.1 Massilia sp. | reverse complement strand
GCTTCCGCATCGACGGCGTGCTGCACCAGGTGTATCAAGTGCCGGCCGTCGTCATGCTGGCGATGACGGCGCGCATCAAGCTGCTGGGCCGGATGGACGTGATCGAGAAGCGCCGCCCGCAGGACGGCCGCATCAAGACCCGGACCCATGCCGGCCAGGAAGTGGAACTGCGCCTGTCGACGATGCCCACCGCCTTCGGCGAAAAGCTGGTGATGCGCATCTTCGACCCGGAAGTGGTGGTCAAGACGCTGCCGGAACTGGGCTTCCCGCCCGAGGACGCGGCGCGCTGGGACGCGCTCACGCGCCGCCCGCACGGCATCATCCTCGTCACCGGCCCGACCGGCTCGGGCAAGACGACCACGCTGTACACGACGCTGAAGGCGCTGGCGACGTCCGAGGTGAACGTGTGCACGGTGGAAGACCCGATCGAGATGGTCGAGGCGGCGTTCAACCAGATGCAGGTGCAGCCGGGCATCGACCTGTCGTTCGCCGACGGCGTGCGCGCGCTGATGCGCCAGGACCCGGACATCATCATGGTCGGCGAGATCCGCGACCTGGAGACGGCCGAGATGGCGATCCAGGCCGCCCTGACCGGCCACCTGGTGCTGTCGACGCTGCACACCAACGACGCGCCGTCGGCCGTGATGCGCCTGCTGGAACTGGGCGTGCCCTACTACCTGCTGGAAGCGACCCTGATCGGCATCATGGCCCAGCGCCTGGTGCGTACGCTGTGCCCGCACTGCAAGGCGCCGGACGGCGAGCTGCCCGACGACCTCTGGCACAACCTCGGCGGCGCCTGGGACATCCCGAAGCCGGCCACCGTCTACCGCCCGATCGGCTGCCCCGAATGCCGCCAGACGGGCTTCCGCGGCCGCACCGGCCTGTACGAACTGGCGACCGTCGGCGAGGACTTCGCGCGCCTGATCCAGGAAGACACCGACCTGGCCGCACTGCGCCGCCAGAGCGTGGCCGACGGCATGAAGCCGCTGCGCATCGGCGGCGCCTTCAAGATCCTGGAAGGGGTGACGACGGCCGAGGAAGTGCTCAAAGTCACGGCCGCATTGAATTAATTTGCGTTAGCTCTGGCATAAATCAAAACGACCCGCTATAATGCGTGCCTTCTTCGGGTCGTTAGCTCAGTTGGTAGAGCAGCG
>DAMAFT010001087.1:0-1156 GCA_031995805.1 Massilia sp. | reverse complement strand
ACGGGGTGCGCACCGCCGCCGGCTCAGGTCCGCTCGCGCTCGACGCGATTGACGCCCGCCACCCGCCGCAGGTTGCGGATCAGGTGCGCCAGGTGCACCCGGTCCTTCACCTGGATGGTGAAGCGCAGCTGGGTCATCATGGCTTCGTCGTCCTCGTCCATGCCGACATAGGTGATGTTGGCGTCGGACTCGCCGATCTCGGCCGCCACGCGCGCCAGGATGCCCTTCTCGTTGTTGATCAGGAGGCGGATGCGGCAGTCGAAACGGCGGTTCAGCTCGCCGCCCCACTGGACCGCGATCCAGCGGTCCGGCTCCTTGGCGCGCAGGCGCTTGGCCTGCGAGCAGTCGGCGGTGTGCACGACCAGGCCCTGGTCGCGGCGCAGCTGGCCGATGATCTGGTCGCCCGGGATCGGCAGGCAGCACGGCGCCAGTTGCACGGCCACGCCTTCGCTGCCGTAGATCGTGACCGGGTCGAGCTCGCCGCTGCCGCCGGCGCCGCTGGGCTGGGCCGGCTGCACGTCGACGTCGGCGTCGAGCATGCCGAAGATGTGGCGCGCCACCAGCGCCGGCATGCGCTTGCCGATGCCGATGTCGGCGTACAGCTCGTCCATCGACTTGGCCGAGGATTCGGCCAGCAGGCGCTCGATGGTCGCCGCCGCCAGTTCCGTGCGGATGCCGAGCTGGGCCAGCGCCTGGGCCAGCAGTTCCTGGCCCAGTTCCACCGATTCGTTCAGGTTGATCGTGCGCAGGTAGTGGCGGATCGCCGAGCGCGCCTTGCCGGTGCGCACGAAGGACAGCCAGGTCGGGCTGGGGCGCGAATCGGGATCGGTCTCGATCTCGACGATGTCGCCGTTGTGCAGCTCGGTGCGCAGCGGGGCGGCTTCGTGGTTGATCTTGACGCCCACCGTGTGGTCGCCGATGCCGGTGTGGATGCTGTAGGCGAAGTCGAGCGGGGTGGCGCCGCGCGGCAGCGCGATGATCTTCGACTTCGGCGTGAACACGTAGACGGAGTCGGGGAACAGGTCGACCTTGACGTGTTCCAGGAACTCGGCCGAGTCGCCGGTCTGCTGCTGGATGTCGAGCAGCGACTGCAGCCAGGCGTGGGTGCGCTGTTGCAGGTCGGACATGTTCGAGTCGCCCGTCTTGTACAGCCAGT
>DAMAFT010001086.1:0-1160 GCA_031995805.1 Massilia sp. | reverse complement strand
GCAACGTGCCCAGCAGGCCGGCGCCGAGGCCGACGCCGACGATGAAAGGGACCTCGTCCAGCAGCGTCTCCACGGGCTTGCCCTTGGCGACGTGCAGGACGACGGCGGCGAGCAGCGCGCCGCCCAGGGCGCCGATCATGGTCTTGCCCAGCATGCCCCATTTCATGCGGGCGATCAGGCGGTAGTTGAACCAGACGCCGCAGATGCCCAGCGCCATGCCGAAGCCGACCAGGTTGGCCGATGCGATCGCCGGGACCCAGGGGATGCGCGGCACGGCCAGGTGCAGCAGCACGCCGGCAAGGCAGAACACGACGCACAGCTTGGCGAGGAACCACCAGGTCGGCGCGCCGCGGTAGGCCCGCGTGAAGTCGCACAACTGGCGCCGCTCGATCGGCGACAGCTCGGCCAGCTTGGCGGCCGTGAACCGGCGGTAGCCGGCCGGCACCGTGGCCGCCAGCTCCGGCTGTTCGAGCACGGCGATCATCTCGTCTTCCCAACCGCGATACCAGTCTGCAATCCTGCGCCACATGATGGCCTCCTCGTGATCGTTAATATATAGCAACGATCACGAGTGTAGGAAAGTGGCCGCGGCGGGCCAAGCGGGGTGCGACAAGAGACGAAGGCGGCGGGACGAAATACGATCCGGCCGCCGCTGCTTACTTCCTGGTGAAGACCAGGTCCCAGACCCCGTGCCCCAGCTTCAGGCCGCGGTTCTCGAACTTGGTCAGCGGCCGGTACGCCGGCTTCTCGGCATAGCCCTCGGCCGTGTTCTGCAGCAGCGGCTCGTTGCCGAGCACTTCCAGCATCTGCACCGCGTAGTCTTCCCAGTCGGTGGCGCAATGGAGGTAGCCGCCCGGCTGCAGCTTGCTGCACAGGAGCTTCACGAAGTCCGGCTGGATCAGGCGGCGCTTGTTGTGGCGCGCCTTGTGCCACGGGTCCGGGAAGAACACATGCACGCCGGCCAGCGAACCGTCGGCGATCATGTTGTTCAGCACCTCGACCGCGTCGTGCTGGATCGCGCGCAGGTTGGTGATGCCCTCTTCGCCGATCAGCTTGAGCAGGCTGCCCACGCCCGGGGTGTGCACTTCGACGCCGATGAAGTCGGTGTCCGGCATCACCTTGGCGATATGGGCGGTGGAGCCGCCCATGCCGAAGCCGAT
>DAMAFT010001085.1:0-1160 GCA_031995805.1 Massilia sp. | reverse complement strand
TATGCCGGCGTCCCGCTGCGCGACAAGGCCGGGCAGGCGCTCGGCAGCCTGTGCGTGATCGACCGCGAGCCGCGCAAGCTGCGCGCGGCCGAGGTGCAGAGCCTGATCGACCTGGCCGACATCGCGGCGGCCGAGATCCAGTCGGGCGCCAAGCCGACCCGCCATTGATGTGGTGCGCAACCCGCGTCTCCGCTCGACGCCGGGGTCGGAGCCCCTGGAACACCGACACCGGGATCTGACCCCGACCGCTCAATAGCCTGGCCCGCGATGCGCGTGCGCGCGGTGCTGCAGCGCATGCGCCGCCGCCCGCATCAGCTCGGCCTGGCGGCGCGGGTCCGGCTCGCGCAGCGCCTGTTCCTGCAGGGCTTCCGGATATTCCAGTTCGGCCGCCCGCCCGATCCAGCCGCGTGCCGCGGCCTCGTCGCGCGGCCCGCCCTCGCCCGCCGCCAGCATCTGCGCCAGCGTGAACATGGCGGCCGGCACCCCGGCCCGCGCGGCCGCGTCCAACGCGCGGCGCGCCAGCACCGCATCGGCCGGCATGCCCAGCCCGTTGCGCAGTTGCAGACCCAGCAGGTAGGACGCGACGCCGTCCGCCGGCGCCGCGCCGTCGGCGCACGCCGGCCCGGCGGCCAGCGCCAGTGCCAGCGCCAAGCCAGCGAACGCGCCAGTCCGCCTCATTGCGACAGGTCGATCCCGTACAGGGCGAAACCCTTGCCCTGCCCATCGTCGGCGCGCAGTTCCGACACGTTGGCCAGGCCCGCCTCGCGCGCCAGCGCCAGCTTGCCCGGCGCCGAGTGGAACACCACCGGGCCCGCCGTCTTCACGCGCGCAAAACGCCAGCTGCGCTGGGCGCCGTCGGTCGCGCGCGCCAGCGCCTTGCGCGCACGGACATAGGCAATCAGGACGTCGCGGCTGGCGTCGGGCGAGGCCAGCACCGTGCGGCTGCCGTCCAGGCCGGGGAAGTTGCCGCCGCCGCTGGCGCGGTAGTTGTTGGTCGCCACCAGGAATTCCTGGCCATCCGCCACCGGCGCGCCGCGCAGCGTCAGGTTGCGGATGCGCTGGCCGGCCGGGCGCGTGACGTCGATCTCGTAGCGCAGCTCGGGCGCCGTGACGGTGTCGAAGTTGAAGGCCGCGAAGGCGGTGTTCACCAGTTCCTGCGG
>DAMAFT010001084.1:0-1163 GCA_031995805.1 Massilia sp. | reverse complement strand
CCCACCGACGAACTGGACATCCCGTCCGACGATTCGAAGGCGGCCCGGGTCACGCCCAAGGAACTGCAGATGGCCCGGGCACTGGTGGAAGGCATGAGCGAGCGCTGGAAGCCCGGGCAGTACCACGACACCTACCGCGAAGACCTGATGGCGCTGGTCAAGAAGAAGATCGCCGCCAACCAGACCAAGACCCTGACCGAACCCGAGCCGGAAGACGACAAGCCGGCCAAGTCGAACGTCATCGACCTCGTGGCCCTGCTGCAGGCCAGCCTCGGCAAGAAGCCGGCGCGCGCCGCGCATGACGACGACGACGACGAGCCGCCGCCGCGCCGTGCGCGCAAGCCGGCGGCGAAGGACGAGGACGGCGACTCCGCACCGCCGCCGCGCGCCCGCAAGGCGCCGGCGCGCACGGGCGCGCACGCCGCCGCGAGTACGTCCGCCGCCAAGCCGAAACGCGCCGCTTCCGCACAACCCGCCACAACAAGCGCCGCAAAAACCGCGGCAAAGAGCGCGGCAAAGAGCGCGTCCAAGCCGGCGGCAAAGCCCGCCGCGAAGAAAGCGCCGGCGCGCAAGACCGTCGCCAAGGCCGCGTCGAAGAGCGCAGCCAGGTCACCGGCACGCAGGAAGGCCGCCTGATGGATTGGGATACGCTGCTCGACCTCCTGCAGTGGCCGGCGATGGCGGTGACGCTGTGCGCCGCCTTCCTCGTCGGCGCGCGCCATGCGCAGCGGCGCATCGTCGGCTTCTATACCTTCATCGTCAGCAACGTGCTGTGGATCATCTGGGGCGTGCACGACGAGGCCTGGGCCTTGATCATGCTGCAGGCGGGCCTGTGTGCGATGAACGTGCGGGGGATCATCCGGAACGACAAGGGATGAGCCCCGTCGCTCTCCGGAGAATCCCGGCATAGATCCTGGCCGCAGGGTGCGCACTCCGTGCGTACCCTACGGCCATCGGCGTCGATTCCCGTTCGCACGGGAGCCGTGGCTCATTTCTTGAACCCGAGCGCCTTCATCGCCTTCGTCAACGTCGTCGCGCTCTTCGCATACGCCGCCCACGGCGCATTGCCTTCGTCCAGGCGCTCGTGCACGTTCCTGACCGTCCACTGCGCGCCCGAGGTCAGGTCCGGCAGTTCCTCCCAGCGCACCGGCACCGAAATCCCC
>DAMAFT010001083.1:0-1168 GCA_031995805.1 Massilia sp. | reverse complement strand
CACCTGTACCTGGTCGATTTCTCGAACCTGGGCGGCCTGGTCATGCCGCTGGTGCTGGAGATCCAGCTCCAGAGCGGCAAGAAGACCATCGAGCGCATCCCGGCCGAAGTGTGGCGCTACTCGCCGAAGAAGATCACCAAGTTGATCGTCACCGACGAGCCGATGGTCGGCCTGGTCCAGGACCCGTACCTGGAAACCGCCGACATCGACGTATTCAACAACAGCTGGCCGCGCAAGGCCGTGCCGACGCGCCTGGAACTGTTCAAGTCGAAGCAGGCGCAGGACGACATGATGAAGGACCATGCCGAGACACTGAAGCCGGCGAAGCCGAAGCAGGATCCGAAGGAAGCCGCCAGGGCGGCCGAGCAGGCCGTCGAGGCGGGCAAGGCGGTCGAGTGATGCGGCGTCGTACCCTGTTGCAGGCGGCCCTGGGCGGGCTGCTCGCCGGCGCGAGCGGGCTCGCGCCGGCCCACCGCTTCCATGCCGGCATCGCCGACATCGGCTTCAATGCGCATACCGGCAGCCTCGAGGTCGTGCACACCTACATGGCGCACGACATCGAGGCGCTGCTGGCCAACCTGTACCAGCGGCAGTTCGACCTGTCCGACCCGGACGACCAGGCCGTGCTGCGCAAGTACATCGACAAGCTGTTCTGGCTGGCCGACAAGGACGGCGGGCGCATTCCCCTGAACTGGGTCGGCGTCACCGTCGACACCGACAGCGTGACGATCTTCCAGGAAGCCGCGCAGACGCCGGCCGACAAGGTCGCGCTGATCCACAACGCCGTCCTGGTCGACTTCCTGCCGGACCAGGTCAATACGGTCAACTTCGGCGCAGGCGGCAACCTGCGCACCTTCGCCTTCACGGCGAGCCGTACCGAGAATCCGATCCGCTGACATGCAACTCCGAGCCATTCCCTGCGCGCTGGCCGCGCTGTCCGTCCACGCCCATGCCCTGGCCGACGACCCCGTGATCCAGCGCGTGCTGGTCGAGGGCGCGCGCACCAGCGTGCTCGGCATCGCCGATTCCGCCAGCGCCGGCGTCGTCACCCAGAAGGAACTGGAGATGCGCACCATCTACCGTCCCGGCGAACTGCTGGAAGCCACGCCCGGCCTGATCGCCAGCCAGCACAGCGGCGAAGGCAAGGCCAACCAGTTCTACCTGCGCG
>DAMAFT010001082.1:0-1171 GCA_031995805.1 Massilia sp. | reverse complement strand
TGGCGCCGCTGCCGTGGCAGGTGTCGCACTTGTCCCAGCTCGGCACGCGGATCGTCGTGTCGAAGCCGCCGGCGGCCTGCTCCAGCGTGATCTCGAGGTTGTAGCGCAGGTCGGCGCCGCGGTAGACCTGCGGGCCGCCGCCGCCGCCGCCGCGGCGTCCGCCGCCGAAGATGTCGCCGAAGATGTCGCCGAACGCATCGCCGAAGCCGGCGCCGCCGAAACCGCCGCCCATGCCGCTGTTGGGATCGACGCCGGCGTGACCGTAGCGGTCGTACGCCTCGCGCTTCTCCGGATTGGTCAGCATCTCGTAGGCTTCCTTGACCTCCTTGAACTTCTCTTCCGCTTCCTTGTTGTCCGGATTGCGGTCAGGATGGTATTTCATCGCCAGCTTGCGATAGGACTTCTTGATGTCGTCTTCCGACGCGCCCTTCGCGACCCCGAGGATCTCGTAAAAATCACGCTTTGCCATTTGTCGGCACCTTGCTGTCTATTACTGAACGAACTGTCGGGTTCCCGGACACCCTGTGCGGTTGAATTCCACGGGGAACGCGCAGCGCAAAACGCATGAGTATACCGTGAGCAACCCAGGCTTGCGCGGCGACGCCGGAAAATACAACGCGCCGAGAGGGGAAAGGAGAACCGAGGGGTTGATAGGTCCTGCAAAAAAACCGAGCCGGGCACCAGGAAGGTCGCATCGGCTCGGGTTTTGTCACGGGACCGTCGCCGGTCCCGTCATGCCATTACTTGGCGTCCTTGACTTCCTTGAAGTCGGCGTCCACCACGTCGTCGTCCTGCTTGGCCGACTCGGCGCCCGGCTGGGCACCGCCGGCGGCACCGGCCGCGCCCGCCGCACCCTGCTGGGCCTGCATGTCGGCGTACATCTTCTCGCCCAGCTTCTGGGCGGCGGTCGACAGGGAAGCCACCTTGGCGTCGATGTCGGCCTTGTCGCCCGACTTGATCGAGCCTTCCAGGTCGGCGATCGCGGCTTCGATCTTTTCCTTCTCGCCGGCATCCAGCTTGTCGCCGTACTCGGTCAGGGATTTCTTGGTCGAGTGCACCAGCGCGTCGGCCTGGTTGCGCGACTCGGCCAGTTCCTTGACCTTCTTGTCCTCTTCCGCGTTCAGCTCGGCGTCCTTCACCATCTTCTGGATTTCTTCTTCCGACAGGCCCG
>DAMAFT010001081.1:0-1183 GCA_031995805.1 Massilia sp. | reverse complement strand
TGAACAGCAGGCCTACCCCGGCGCGCTGCGCGATCTCGCCGATCCGCGCTGACACGGGGCGCCCGGTCAAAACTTCCAGCGAATAATACAGCAAATGGCCACCATCCAGAACGGGAATTGGTAACAGATTCATTACACCCAGGCTGATGCTGATGAAGGCAATGAACTCCAGGAAGGGCTGCGCGCCCGCCCTGGCGGTCTGTCCGGCCACGTCGGCGATGGTGATCGGGCCCGTCACGTTCTTCAGCGAGACCTCGCCCACGACCATCTTGCCGATCATCTTGAGCGTCATGGTGGCGGTCTCCCAGGTACGCTGGGCGCCGCGGCCGAGGGCCTCGAGGGGGCCGGACTGCACGGTCACCATCTCCGGCATCTGCGCCACCATCAGCTTGACCACGCCGCGCCCGGACGCCGGGTCGCGCTCGGGCGTCAGCGGCAGCGCCAGCGTCCCGGCGCCGCGTTGCACCTGCAGCTGCAGCGTGCGCCCGGCCGCGCCGCGCACCGCCTCGATGAAGGCGACGCCGTCGGCCACCGGCCTGCCGTCGATTCCCGTCACCAGGTCGCCGGCACGCAGGCCGGCGCGGGCGGCGGCGCCGTCCGGCAGCACCTTGTCGACGGTCGGACGCGGACGCCACATCTGCATGCCCAGTGCGCCCATCACGTCGCCGTCGACGTCCAGCGCCGCCACCTTGTCCTGCGGGAGCACCGCGCGGTAGGTCGAGCCGTCGGCCGCCTTCAGTTCCAGCTCGGCGCCGCGCTTGTCGAGGGCGGCGCGCACGATTTCCCAGCGCAGCTCGGTCCAGGCCTGCACCGGGCGGCCGTTCACGGCGGTGACGGCATCGCCGCCGCGGATCCCGGCCTGGTAGGCGATGGACGTATCGGCCATGGCGCGCAGGCGCGTGCCGGGTTCGTCCTTGCCGCCCATGTAGACCAGGCTCGTCACGACGATGGCCAGCAGGAAGTTGGCGAGCGGGCCGGCGGCGACGATGGCAATGCGCTTCCAGACGCTCTGGCGCGTGAACTCGCGCGCCAGGTCCTTGTCGTCGACCGGCGCGGTGCTCGGGTCGCGCGCATCGAGCATCTTGACGTAGCCGCCCAGCGGCAGCGCGGAAATGGCCCATTCGGTCTGGTCGGGGCCGAAGCGGCGCGACCAGACCACGCGGCCCATGCCCACCGAAAAGCG
>DAMAFT010001080.1:0-1185 GCA_031995805.1 Massilia sp. | reverse complement strand
GCTCCGCCCTCGCCAATTTCATGCTCGCCAGCCGCTGGCTGCAACTGCCGCTGTACCTGGGCCTGATCCTCGCGCAATGCGTCTACGTGTACCACTTCTGGGTCGAGCTGGTCGACCTGGTGATGGCCGCGATGGGCAGCAAGGAGGCGCTCGACCACATCATTGCCGCCGTCGCCGTGCCGAACGCGGCGCCGCCCACCAAGCTGAACGAAACCACGATCATGCTGGTCGTGCTGGGACTGATCGACGTGGTGATGATCTCGAACCTCCTGATCATGGTGATCGTCGGCGGCTACGAGACCTTCGTGTCGCGCATGCACCTCGAAGACCATCCCGACCAGCCCGAATGGCTGTCGCACGTGAACGCGTCCGTGCTGAAGACCAAGCTGGCGATGGCGATCATCGGCATCTCCTCGATCCACCTGCTGAAGACGTTCATCAACGCCAGCGCGTACGACGTGAAGACCCTGGTCGCGCAGACCGGCATCCACATCGCCTTCCTGCTGTCGGCCATGGCCATCGCCTATACCGACCGCATCATGTCGAACACCCCGAGCAGCAAGCATCACTAAAACACAGTGTTATCCAAGTCCCCCTAGCGAGATCCTCATGACTGTCATCAAGCAAGACGACCTGATCGAATCGGTCGCCGCAGCACTCCAGTACATCAGCTACTACCACCCTGCCGACTACATCCAGCACCTGGCGCGCGCCTACGAGGCCGAGCAGAGCCCGGCCGCCAAGGATGCGATCGCCCAGATCCTGACCAACTCGCGCATGTGCGCCGAAGGCAAGCGCCCGATCTGCCAGGACACCGGCATCGTCAACGTGTTCCTGAAGATCGGCATGAGCGTGCGCTTCGAGGGCTTCGGCGAACGCTCGATCCTTGAGGCCGTCAACGAAGGCGTGCGCCGCGCGTACAACTTCCCGGACAACAAGCTGCGCGCCTCGATCGTCGCCGACCCGCACTTCGAGCGCAAGAACACCAAGGACAACACCCCGGCCGTCGTGCACATGGAGCTGGTCCCGGGCGACACCGTCGACGTGATGGTCGCGGCCAAGGGCGGCGGTTCCGAGAACAAGACCAAGTTCGTGATGCTGAACCCGTCCGACTCGCTGGTCGACTGGGTGCTGAAGACCGTGCCGCTGATGGGCGCCGGCTGGTGCCCGCCGGGCATGCTCGGC
>DAMAFT010001079.1:0-1185 GCA_031995805.1 Massilia sp. | reverse complement strand
GTTCTTCCGCTTCCGCATCCCGACCGCGCTGTATGGCGATTCGCACCTGTTCAAGCTGGCGGCCGACCTGCTGGGGCCGGGCGACGTGGTGATCGCGATCTCGAACTCGGGCCGCCTGCCGGACCTGCTGGCGGCGGTCGACGCGGCGCGCGCGCGCGGCGCCGACGTCATTGCCATCAGCAACAGCCAGTCGCCGCTGGCGCGCAAGGCGAATATCTGCCTGGCCGTCGACCACGCCGAGGACAGCACCACCTTCCTGGCGATGATCTCGCGCATCCTGCAACTGCTGCTGATCGACATCATGGCGGTGGGGGTGTCGGTGGACGTGCACCAGGCGCGGCCGGAGGCGGTGGCCGGCGCGGACGGGGAGCCGGACGGCAGGCGGGCGCTGATTTCGCACCTGGACAGCTAGCCCGGGCACGTCGTTCCCGCCTGCGCGGGAACGACGGTGTTTTACTTTTCCATCTTCGGCAACAGCGCCGCCAGCATCCCCAGCAGCGGCAGGTACGACGCCATCCGGTACACCGACTCGATGCCCGCCACGTCCGCCATGTGGCCCATGGCCGCGGCGCCGATGCCGCTCACGCCGAACATCAGGCCGAAGAAGATCCCCGCGATCATGCCGACCTTGCCCGGCACCAGCTCCTGCGCGAACACGACGATTGCCGAGAACGCCGACGACATCACCAGGCCGATGACGACCGTCAGCACGCCGGTCCAGAACAGGCTCGCATAGGGCAGGGCCAGCGTGAACGGCGCCGCGCCCAGGATCGAGACCCAGATCACGCGCTTGCGGCCGATGCGGTCGCCGATCGGACCGCCCGCGAAGGTGCCGGCGGCCACCGAGGCGAGGAACAGGAACAGGTACAGTTGCGCGGTGCCGACCGGGACGTCGAACTTCTCGATCAGGTAGAAGGTGTAGTAGCTCTGCAGGCTGGCCATGTAGACGTACTTCGAGAACACCAGCAGCGCCAGCACCGTCAGCGCCTGGATCACGCGGCCGCGCGGCAGGCCCGGGCCGGCATGGGCGGCGGCCTTTTTCGCGCCGCTCTTCAGGTGGCCGCCATACCAGCGGCTCACGCCGAGCGCCACGATCACCGCCGCCAGCACGAACAGCATGAACCAGGCAATCTTGCCCTGGCCGCGGCCGACGATGATGGCGGCGGCCAGCAGCGGGCCGAAGGC
>DAMAFT010001078.1:0-1185 GCA_031995805.1 Massilia sp. | reverse complement strand
TCGGTCAGCACCCCGATCACCGACGTGAAGGTGCCGTACGGCGACGTGGTGGCCATCGCCGACACGCCGGAGAAATTCATCGCCGCCTGCGAGCGCATGCTGGCCATGAACGAGGAACAGACGGCAGCGCTGAAGGACCGCATGCGCCAGATCGTCGCCAACACCTCGTGGGACAAGACTGCGCAAAAGATGCACCACCTGATCCAGTCCACCGTCCCGGGCAATCGCGCCGAGCACCTGCTGCATCCGTCGCAGGACAGCGCCGACCTGGCCGGTGTCGACGCCGACAACGTCGATGCGTTGCCGATCGCGGCGACCGCTGCGGCGCGCAATGCGGGCGCGGACGGGATGGCGCAGCAGGCCGCGGGCTGACGCTCCTGGCGATCCCGGCCGCCCGGCCGACGGACTGACCCCGTCGCCCCGCGCAGGCCGGGGGACCATTTCCGCAGATGCCGTCGAGGCGCACGCAATATTGGCCCCCGCCTGCGCGGGGGTGACGCAGCCGGCCTTTCTTCAAGCGGCAGCCCGCGTCCCGGCCGCCGTCCCCCGGTGCGCCAGCGCCGACGCCAGCAAGCCGGCCGCCAGCAGGAGCATGGCCAGGATCTCGTGTCCCGCCGGCCGGCGCTCCTCCCACAAGAAGCCGTACAGCAGCGCGAACAGCGTCTCGAACAGCACCAGTTGCCCGACCAGCGTCAGCGGCAGCAGGCGGCTGGCGCGGTTCCACAGCGCGTTGCCGGCAACCGAACAGAGCAGGGCCATCGTCGACACCGCCGCCACGAAGCGCAGCCAGTCGCCGCCGCCATGGCGTGCCGGCGCCAGCACGAATGCCGGCACGGCCAGCAGCAGCGCCAGCGCGCCCGTGGCCACGCCCGTCAGCAGGCTCCATTCGTGCGCCGACACGTAGGCCAGGCGCGCCAGCGAGCGGCTGTTGAGCACCGCGTAGACCGTCCATGATGCCAGCGCGCCGAGCGCGCACAACAGGCCCAGCAGGGAATCCGGCAGCGCGCCGGCGCGCAGTTCGTCCAGCGCCGGCCAGCCGATGCAGGCAATGCCGCCCAGGCCGAGCAGCAGCGACGGCCACAGGCGCCGCAGCGGCGCCGCGCCGTGGTCGCGGCTGCCGGCGACCGTGATCGTCACGGGCAGCAGGCCGATCACCAGCGACGCCATCGCCACGCCGCCCAGTTG
>DAMAFT010001077.1:0-1187 GCA_031995805.1 Massilia sp. | reverse complement strand
CAGGTAATCCGTCAGGCGCTGCAGGTCGAAGAATTCGTAGGTGGCCAGCGGCTGTTCGAGCCTGGTATAGGTGACGTGGATCGCACGCGTGCCTTGCGGCGCGAACGCCAGCGCCGTGCGCGCCGCGCGGCCGACCGCCCGGCCCATGTTCGAGATGCGGTTATTGGTCAGCACCAGCTTGAGCACGCCGCTGTCGAGCTCGATACGCACGTTCTTGAAATCCTGCCTGGCCAGGGCCTGCACCAGCGCCGCGCCGTGGCTGGCGTCCTGCTGCCATTCGGCGGCACTGACGCGCGGCGGCGCTTTCTTCGGATCGAAGGGCGCCGGCTCGTAGAGCTTGGGCACGAACTCGCGCTCCGAGAATGGGATGCTGACGTAGGCGTTGGCGCTGAAATGGTCGCGATGGCGCGCGATCTGCGCGCCCAGCCAGCCCCAGCGGTATTCGAGGCCGACCGATGGCCCCTTGCGCCGTTCGCCCGCGGAGGTTTCCGACGCCCGGAAATCCTTGCGATAGTCGTTGGCATCGTATTCCGCCACCAGCGCGAACGCCGGCGCGGCAAGGGGCACCCAGCGCACCCCGGCGAACACCCCGTCGGGACGCCGGCGCCCATAGCCGACGCTCGCCTCGAGGTTGCGATACTGGCCGAACGTCTTGCTCGCGACGAGATACTGGCCCTTGAACAACTCGGTACCGAGCGTGTCGGTGGCGCCCACCGCCAGGGACGGCATCCATTCCGACTCCCTCCAGATCGACAGCTTGACGTCGGCAACCTTGTCCTTGTAGCGCCCGTATTCGCTGCCGTACTGCCCTTCTTCGCGCGTGAATCCGGCGATGCCGCTGATCGACACGTAGCGCCCCGTCACCTGCAGGAACGGCAGGATGGTGGCCGTGGCCCAGAAGCTGCCATAGGGCCGGTCGTAGCCGTAGCCGGTCGATATGGTCCCGTCCGCTTCGACGTAGGCGGAAGGCATGTTGATGTAGCCGGACTGGCCCTGGACCGTCGGCGTGGCGCCATGGGCGCCGGCGGTGGTCAGCAGGAGCGCGCCGTACCAGGAGAGTTTGATGGGGTGTTTGAGGACGGTCAGCACAACTTTACTCAAGAAACCGAACTTGCGTGTCGTGCAGGTACCGGCAATCAGCGAGGGACAAGGACGGAAACGAACAAGTTTATCATTGGAAATGATGC
>DAMAFT010001076.1:0-1189 GCA_031995805.1 Massilia sp. | reverse complement strand
GCGGGCATTGTCGGCGAAGGCGCGGATCGCCGCCAGCGGCTGGTTCAGCTCGTGCGTCATGCCGGCCGCCATCTGGCCCAGCATCGCCAGCTTGCCGGCCTGGACGAATTCGTCGCGGGTATTGCGCAGCAGGCGCTCGGCTTCCTGCAGCTTGGCGTACTTCTGTTCCAGGTGGCGGTTGGTCTCGGACAGCTGCTCGGTGCGCTCGGCGATGCGGCGTTCGAGGTCGCGCGCGGCGCGCTGCAGGGCCGCGCGCGACTCCGTGCGTTCCTGCAGGCGGCGGCGGCGCTGGTGCAGCGCCCAGCCGGACACGCCGGCGCAGGCCAGCAGCAGGGCGGCGGCCAGCGCCCACTGGCCGCCGGCGCGCAGCTCGCGCCCGCGGCCCGGGACCAGCATCAATTGCCAGCCCAGGCGCCCGACGGCGCGCGTGACGTAGGGGCCGGCCGGCTCGTCGATCGGCGTGATCGACTGGCCCATGTACTGCTGGGTGCGCGCCAGTTCGGCGCGCGTGGCGGCGCCCAGCGGATGCAGGCTGTGGTAGCGCCAGGCCGGGCGGTTGGTGCGGAAGATCACGCCGTGGCGGTCGGCCAGCAGGATCGGATCCTCGCTGCTGGCCCAGGTGCGCTCGAATTCGTCGAGCGTGATCTTGACGGCGATGACGCCGTCGACCGGGCCGCCGGCGCGGCCGTCGCGCCACACCGGCTGGGCGATGAAGTAGCCGGCCTCGCCGGTATTGGTGCCGATGCCGTAGAAACGGCCGGCGCGCCCCGCCAGCGCGTCGCTGAAATAGGGGCGGTAGGAAAAATTCTTGCCGACGAAGCCGAGCGGCTGGTCCCAGTTGCTGGCGGCGATGGTCAGGCCCTTGCGGTCCATCAGGTACAGCGCGCCCACCTGGGCCTGGCGCTGGATCGTCTGCAGCGAGGCGTTCATGCGCGCGACGGTGTCGGGGTCGCCCGCATGGGCCAGGGCGTTGGCCAGTTCGCGCTGCTGGCCCAGCACGAAGGGCAGCGTCTCGAAGCGCTCCAGCAGCGACTGCAGGTCGGGCGCCATCAGCTGGAGCTGGCGGCGGCCCTGTTCCATCAGGTCGTCATGGGCGCGGCGCGCGCCGAGGAAGAAAGCGCCGGCGACCACGGCCGCGCAGGCGGCGGCGTACAGGAACAGGGTGAAGAACTTTTTGGCGCGCATGGGG
>DAMAFT010001075.1:0-1193 GCA_031995805.1 Massilia sp. | reverse complement strand
CGGCAGGCCGATCGAGATGCGCAGCCACTGCGGCAGGCCGTAGGCGCCGACCGGGCGCACGATCACGCCCTGCTTGAGCAGCGCCAGGTTCACGCGCGCGCCCGCGCCCTCGTCCTCGCCCACCTTCACCAGCACGAAGTTGCCGTAGGACGGCACGTACTGGAGCTTGAGCTCGTCGAAGGCGGCGGTCAGCTGCCGGTAGCCGGCGCGGTTGTTCGCGGCGCCCTTTTCCAGGAACGCCTTGTCGTCCAGCGCCGCGATCGCGGCCGCCTGGGCCAGCGAGTTGACGTTGAACGGCTGGCGCACGCGGTTCATCAGGTCGGTCGGGGCGGGCTGGGCAATGCCGAAGCCCACGCGCAGGCCGGCCAGGCCATAGGCCTTGGAGAAGGTGCGCGAGACGACCAGGTTCGGGTAGGTGCGCACCCACCGGGTCGACTCGAACTGGTCCTTCGCCTCGAGGTATTCATTGTAGGCCTCGTCCAGCACGACGACGACGTGCGCCGGCACCTTGCCGAGGAAGGCTTCGATCTCGGCGGCCGGGATGAAGGTGCCGGTCGGGTTGTTCGGGTTGGCGATGAAGACCAGGCGGGTGTCGTCCTCGATCGCGGCCAGCATGGCGTCGAGGTCGTGGCCGTGGTCGCGCGCCGGGACGACGATGCCGCGCGCGCCGATGCCCTGGGCCGCCAGCGCGTACACCGCGAACGAGTACTGCGAGTACACGATCGACTGGCCGGCCTGCACGAAGGCGCGCGCGGCGATCTCGAGGATGTCGTTGGAACCGTTGCCGAGCGTGATCCACTCGGCCGGCACGTCGTAGCGCCTGGCCAGCGCGGCCTTCAGCTCGAAGCCGTTGGCGTCGGGGTAGCGCCCGAGCTCGGCCGCCGCCGCGGCGATCGCGGTCCTGGCCGATTCGGGCATGCCGAACGGGTTCTCGTTGGACGCGAGCTTGACGATGCTGGCCTCGTCCAGCCCGAACTCGCGGGCGGTTTCGGCGATGGGCTTGCCGGCCTGGTAGGGGGCGATGGCGCGGATGTAGTCGGGACCGAATTGCGACATGGTTTCTCTCTGTTGAATACTGCAATTAGTTAGCTTAACAGGACCTCGAAAAACCGTAGCGAGCGGCGGCAGTTTCGGTCGAGAAGCGCAGCCGTACTGACGGTACGGCGAGCATCGCAGACCGAAAATGCAACGCG
>DAMAFT010001074.1:0-1194 GCA_031995805.1 Massilia sp. | reverse complement strand
GCAGCAGCGCGTAGGTCTGCGGGCACAGGCGCTCGGCCGACGGGTGGCTGGCGTCGTACCATTTCAGGTAGAAGCGCTTCCAGCCGGTCTTGAAGAAGGAATTGAAGCCGGCGTCGTTGTTTTCCTCGGCCGCCTTGATCTTCTTGAGTTCGAGGAGCTTCAGCGCTTCCTCGCGGATGACGGGCCAGTTCTTCTGCAACACGTCGAGCTCGGGAAATTCGCGCACCGGGATGTACGGCGTGCTCGGCACCCGCGAAAACAAATGCATGAAGATATTGATTGGCGCCATGAACGACGAATGGTCGAACAGCTGGCGCCCGATCGGCAGACGGACCTTACCCCGGAAGTGGATGTGCAGGATGGAAAGGATAAGAAAACCGACGATTGCCCACTTCATTGCGCCTCCGGCGACCCGCCGCACCGCGGCAACGGTCAAATTGATCGAGGCAGAGAGAATACCATAGCCGACGCACGGCCGTATGCCGGCTGGCCCCGTCGCCAGGGCCGCCGGCACGGGTGCGGCGGTTTGTCGCGGTCGCGCTACGGCGCACGGTGCGCCGCAGCAAACCTGTCCGTCAATGCAGCGACGAGGTCACCGCATAGCCCTTCTCGGACAGCTGGCCGCCCAGGTTCTCGATGGCGTAGTCCTCGATGCGCTGGGCATCGTCGTCGACCTCGACGGCGCGGGCCTCGACTTCCCAATCGGTGTTCGTGGCTTCTTCGGGGATGTTGCGGGTCTCGGGGACGGCGAGGTAGGAGAATTTGCCGTCGTGTTCGGCTCGGCGATAAATGTCCAGGCGCATTGTCATATCCTTTCAAGGCATGGCCGTCGAATGAAAGCCATCAGTACGGCCACGATAGGCGAATGGCCACCGAGCGTCTGTTAATCGCCGCACACTCCCGCCGCCGATCAACGCCCGCCCAGCACGCGCGCCGGCAGCATCACGATGGCGCGCAGCAGCTCGAACACGGCCTCGACGCCGATCCCGAGCAGGCGGAACGGCAACAGCAGCAGCCACACCAGCGGATACAGCACCAGCGCCAGCAGCGCGATCGGCCAGCACAGGAACAATAGCAACAGCCAGAGCAGGAAACCCAGCATCGTCGACTCCACACGTTAATCAGGAACAGGAGCCGCCACTGTAGAACGACGCGCGGCGCCGGGCAATGCGGATGCGACGGAAGGTCGCGGCG
>DAMAFT010001073.1:0-1197 GCA_031995805.1 Massilia sp. | reverse complement strand
CGAGGCTGGCCTGGCCGCCGCGATGGCGGCCGCCGCTCGCGGCCAGCGCGGCGCTGAACACGCCCGCGTTCGGGACGCGTTTCAACACCCCGGCGCCGGCCAGCACCAGGCCGCTGCCGGCCTCGGCATGCCCCTCGAGCGTCATGCTGTCGCTCCAGCCGTGGCGCCAGGACGCCAGCGCCGCCGCGCTGCCGTAGCGGAAGGAATGCAGCCCGTAGTCGCGCCGCAGCGCGCCGACCGAGACCGCGAAATCGCTCAGGCCGCGCGCCAGCAGGCGGGTGTCGACGTACAGCGGCAAGGTGGTGGCGACTTCGCGTCCGAGGGCGTCGCGGGTGACCACGGTGGCCTGGCCGGCGCCGTTCAGGCCCGTCACCTGGTCGACCACGAAGGGGCCGGTGGGCACGGCGGCGCTGAACTGGCGCACCCCGTTCACGTACAGGTCGACGCTGCTGGGCACCACGGCCGAGCCGGCGACCGAGGCCACCGGATAGGTCACGAGGTCGGGCCGCAATTCGAAATTGCGGCGCCATTCGATGCCGCCCAGGCGCATGGCGCGGGTCCAGCTCAGCGCCGGCGCGACGGTGTCGCCCACCTGCCAGGTCGAGAGATTGTCCTGCGACGAGCGCACCCAGCTGGTGTCATAGCGGGTATAACCCTGCCCCGGGCCGCGCAGGATGGCGGCGCCGGTGCTGTTCAGCGTTCCATGGCGGTCGAAATAGCGCAGGTCGAGGGTGCCGGCCAGCGCGCGCGAGCTGCTCTGGCCGAACAGGTTGTAGTTGAGCAGCATGCCGCGGCTGGCCTGGGCCGGTCCGGCCTGGCGCACCGTGCGTGCGCTCAGCACGCGCTGCTCGCGCAGGGCATCGGTCAGGGTCAGGGCCAGGGCCTGCTTCGCGGGGTCGTAGGCCCAGCGCATGCCGCTCACCTCGTCCAGCGAAAAATCGCTGCGCCCGGCCACGCCGAAGCGGGCCGGGTCCAGGCCCAGTTCGCGCAGTGTCTCGACCGTCATGCGCAAGGTGGAGCCGAGCTGGATGACGGACACGATCTGGCCGGTGGGCTGGCCGTCGATGCTGGTGTCGAGGAAGAGTTCGACCGCTTACCCGGCCGCCGCGGATGCGGACGCAGGCGCTGACTGGGCCACCTCGGCCACTTGCGCCACCGCGGCGGCGATCGGCGTCAGGCTCAGGGCCAGCAGGCACG
>DAMAFT010001072.1:0-1200 GCA_031995805.1 Massilia sp. | reverse complement strand
ACCTGGTGGCGGTGGCCAGGGCGGGCGGGGGACTGGTGCGCTACAACTGGGTCAAGCCGTCCACCCGCAAGGCCGGGCCCAAGCTCGGCTACGTGGTGCCGATCAAGGACTGGAACTGGATCATGGGCAGCGGCCTGTACCTGGACGACGTCGAGGCCGCGCTGGCCAAGGTCGACGCCCAGCAGTCGCGCAACATCGACGTCACCATGCTGTGGATCACGGGACTGGCGATCCTGGCGACATTGGCCATCGCCACCGCCGGCCTGGCGCTGAACATCAGCGAATCGCGCGTGGCCGACGCCAAGCTCAAGGCGCTGGCCCAGCGCGTGGTCGATTCGCAGGAGCAGGAGCGGGCGCGCCTGTCGCGCGACCTGCACGACGGCATCAGCCAGTGGCTGGTGTCGATCAAGCTGCAGATCGAGGCCGGCATCATCCGCCTGCAGGGCGACGCCGCCCAGCAGGCCAAAGCGCGCGCCAGCTTCGAGCGCACCGCCGAGGAACTCAACGACGTGCTGGGCGAGGTGCGCCGCATCTCGCACAACCTGCGCCCGACCCTGCTCGACGACATGGGCCTGGCGGCCGCGCTCGACCACCTGGCCCAGGAATTCTCGCAGCACAGCGGCACCCCGGTCGCGTTCTCGTCGCGCGGGAACGTGGAAAAGCTGCCGGCCGTGGTGGGCACGGTGCTGTTCCGCATCGCCCAGGAAGCGCTGACCAACATCGAGCGCCACGCCGGCGCGCACCGCATCGACCTGTCGCTGTCCTCGCTGCGCGGACGGGTGGTGCTGGCCATCGTCGACGACGGCGCCGGCTTCGACCCGGAAGGCGTCGAGACCCACCCGCAGCGCGGCATCGGCCTGCGCAACATGATGGAGCGGCTCGACGCCATCGGCGGCACGCTCGACATCGTTTCCTCCGCGGCGGGCACCAGCGTGCGCGCCAGCGTCGACCTGAAGGATTGAATTGAACATGACGACCGACACCTCCCAGGCCAGCGTGCGCATCATGCTGGTCGACGACCACCCGCTGGTGCGCGACGGCCTGCGCGCACGCCTGGAAGCCGTGCCGCATTTCGATGTGGTGGCCGAAGCCGATTCCGGCGCCGAGGCGCTGGTACTGGCGGGCGCCACCCCCGTCGACCTGGTTCTGATGGACATCACCATGCGCGACGGCAGCGGCATCGACGCCACCGCGCGCCTG
>DAMAFT010001071.1:0-1204 GCA_031995805.1 Massilia sp. | reverse complement strand
CGGATGATCTGGCTGATGTTGCCGAGGATTTCGGCCAGGTTGCCGCCGGTCTCGCGCTGGATCAGGATCGCGATGACCAGGTAGCGCAGGTCCGTCAGCGGGATGCGTGCGGCCAGGTTGTGCAGCGCCTCGGGCATCGGCACGCCGTAGTTGATCTCTTCGCGCACGATGCGGAATTCTCCGCTGAGCGGCTCGGACAGCTCGTTACCGACGATCTGCAGCACGTTGCTGAAGGAATGGCCGGCGCGCAGCGCGCGCGCGACGAAGTCGGCGGCGTCCGGCAACTGCGTCTCGATGCGCGCCAGGCGCTGGCGGCGCATGCGCCGCGCCAGCGCCAGCGGGAGCAGCGCGAACAGCAGCGCCGCCGCGACCCGCGCCGCCAGCGGCAGCGACCAGCGCGCCGTCGCCAGCACGCCGGCCAGCAGGGCGGCGCCGGACCACAGCAGGAACACCTCGACCGACCACTTCATCCCCGACTGCACCAGCAGGCGGTCGATGCGGTGCGCGAACGCGGCGCGGTGCAGCAGGCGGTCGAGCGCGGACTGGCGGCTGTAACGGCGCTGCTTCAGGATCGAGATGCGTTCGCCGGCGCGGCCCTGGCCGCCGGCCATCAGTTGCAGGCGCCGCGCCACGCGGCGCGACGCGGCGCCGTGCGCGCCGACCCACCACAAATAGGCGCCCTCGACGCCCAGGATGATGGCGGCGAACAGGAACACGACGAAACCGTAGAAGAGGATGTCCATGCGCAGCTCCGCGTCGACGGTTCAGGCGAACACGCGGTCGGGATCGAAGGTGTCTTCCGGCACCGCCGCGCCGAACATGCGCAGGCGCTCGGCGAAGCGCGGGCGCACGCCGGTGGCGCTGAAGTGGCCCTGCACCTTGCCTTCGGCGTCGATGCCGGTCTGCTCGAAGCGGAAGATCTCCTGCATCGAGATGATCTCGCCTTCCATGCCGGTGATTTCCTGCAGGCTGACCAGCTTGCGGGTGCCGTCGGCCAGGCGCGACGCCTGCAGGATCACCGTGATGGCCGAGCAGATCTGCTGGCGGATCGCGCGCGGCGTCAGGGTCACGCCGGCCATGCCGACCATGTTTTCCAGGCGCGCCAGCGCGTCGCGCGGGGTGTTGGCGTGGATCGTCGCCAGCGAGCCCTCGTGGCCGGTGTTCATCGCCTGCAGCATGTCGAGCGCTTCCGGGCCGCGCACCT
>DAMAFT010001070.1:0-1207 GCA_031995805.1 Massilia sp. | reverse complement strand
GCCGGTCCAGTCGCTGCTGGTGTTCAGGCCCGTCCCCCGGCCCGGCTCGATCTGGATGCCCGGCACGTCCATGTGGTTGACCTCGCCCGTCAGGACGTTCTGCAGCACTTCCCAGTAGTCGCTGACGCTGCCGATGTCGAGCCAGTTGAACGGCCGGCCCTGGGCGTAGAACGGCATGCCCTTCTCGGCCAGCAGCGGGAACAGCTGGGAACCGATGTCGAACTCGACGCCAGACGGGATCAGGTCGATGACTTCCGGCTCGAAGATGTAGATGCCTGTGCTGATGAAGTTCGACAGCGCCTCTTCCTGCTTCGGCTTTTCCTGGAACTGGGTGATGCGGCCTTCCTTGTCGGTGACGACGACGCCGTAGCTCGACACCTTGTCCCAAGGTACTTCCTTGGTGATGACGGTCGCCATCGCGCCCTTGCGGCGGTGCTCCAGCAGCGCCGCCTTCAGGTCGAGGTCGATCAGCGCGTCGCCGCACAGGACGATGGTGGTGTCGTCGAAGAAGCCGCCGAATTCCTGGATCTTCTTCATGCCGCCGGCCGAGCCGATCGGCACCGCCACGACTTCGCCGTCCTCCTTGGTATAGCCTTCGAAGGAATAGCCGATCTGGACGCCGAACTGCTCGCCCTCGCCGAAGTATTCCTCGATCTTTTCGTGCAGGTGGCTGACGTTGACCATGATCTCCGTAATGCCGTGCTTGCGCAGGTGTTCGATCAGGTAGGCCATCACCGGCTTGCCCAGCACGGGAATCATGGGTTTCGGCAGGTCGTAGGTCAGTGGACGAACACGGGTACCTTTGCCTGCTGCAAGAATCATCGCTTTCATGGGTATGTCCTTCAATTATTTTGACGTAGTCTGGTAGCGCCAGGAGTCTGCACACATTTGTGCGATGTCACGCTGCGCCGTCCAACCGAGTTCCTCGCGGGCACGGGTCGGGTCGGCGTAGCACTTGGCGATGTCGCCGGGGCGCCGGTCGACGATCTGGTAGGGAATCGGCTTGCCGCACGCCTGCTCGAAGGCGTGGATCATTTCCAGCACGCTATTGCCGTTGCCGGTGCCGAGGTTATAGGTCAACAAGCCGGCGCCCTGCGCCAGCTTGTCCAGGGTTTTCACGTGGCCGATGGCGAGGTCGACCACGTGGATGTAGTCGCGCAGGCCGGTGCCGTCCGGGGTCGGATAATCGCCGCCGAACACGGACAGC
>DAMAFT010001069.1:0-1208 GCA_031995805.1 Massilia sp. | reverse complement strand
CGATCGCCTTCTTCTTCATGGGCGTGATCCTGTTCGGCATCGGCCTGGTGGGCGAGTACGTCGGCCGGATCTACCAGCAGGTACGGGCGCGGCCGCGCTACGTGGTCGCGACCGTGCTGCAGGGCGTGCCCGAAGACAGCGGTGCCGGCGGCAGCGTCGAGAAGCGCGAAGTGGCGCGCTGAACCCATCGGAAAACCAGCGCTGCCTCGGGCACCTCAGCGGTTGGCGATGATGGCGCGGCGCACGTCGGCCGCGACGACGCGCAGCGGCACCTGTCCGCGCTGCAGTTCCTGCAGGACGTCGTGGCTGACGATGGCGAGCGCCGGCTGGCCGTTCGCGGCGGCGGCGCGCCACTGGCGCGCGAAATCGGCGATCTCCGGGATCGCCAGCCAGGGTTCCTGCTGCAGGCCGAAATCGAACTCGTCGCGGTAGTCGACCAGGGTCACGGGACGCTGCAGGTAGAACGTCAGCGATTGCTCGTAGATTCCCACCGAATAGATGCGCGTCTGCGGCCGCAGCTCCGCCTGCAGCGCCGGCAGCAGGTGCACGCCCGCGCGCGCCTGGCCGATCGGCTCGAAACCGGCGAGCAGGAGTTGCGTGGCGGCGAAGCCGGCCAGCGCCACGGCGACGACGGCATGGTCGCGCCGCAGCCGGCGCGCGAAGAACAGGCCGGCGATGCCGCCGGCCAGGGCGACGATGCCGGCGGCGGCGATCCAGGGCTGGTAGGCCACGTACAGGTCGCCTTCGCCGGCGCGTTTGCTGAAGCCAGTCGCGAACGGGACCAGCGCCAGCAGCGCGAGGCCGAGGCCGCCGACCAGCGCGGCGCTGGCGACGAGCCGGCGTTTCCCGGCCCCGGCAAGGTAATGGCCGGTCAGCAGCGCCACCGCCGGGAACACGGGCAGGATGTAGCCGGGCAGCTTGGAGCTCGACCTGGTGAAGAAGGCGATGATGAACACGACCCAGGCCAGCAGCAGGATGCGCGGCTGGAAGCGGCCGGCTTCGCGCCGGGCGCCGGCGGCCAGGCTGTGGCCGAGCACCGTCAGCCACGGCAGGCTCCCGGCCGCCAGCAGCACCAGGAAGATCCACCAGGCCGCCTCGCGGTGGTGTTCCTTCAGCAGGAAGCGGTCGAAGTGCTCGTGGATGAAGAAGAAGTGCGGTTGCTCCGGATTGCGCAGGCCGACCAGCACGAACCACGGTACGGCGATGCA
>DAMAFT010001068.1:0-1211 GCA_031995805.1 Massilia sp. | reverse complement strand
GCCGTCCAGCGCAGCCTCGTAGGCGTGCAGTGCGGCCAGGCGCTCGGCCGGGGCCGCGTCGCCCTCGTCGGCCACGTCGTCGGCGCTGCGCGCGAACGCGTAGATCGCCTCGACCGCCGGCACCAGGCGGCGCGGCAGCAGGATCGAGGCGACGGGAAAGTTTTCGTAATGGTCGACGGCCATCCGGTGTCGTTTGCCTTCCTGGATTACTGACTCTAAAGTCATTTACTGTGCAATATTGCATGATTATAATTGCTTAAGCAAACTCTTGAACCATTTGCCGCCCCGCCGGCAAGCCCGACGAAGGAATCCATGGTGTCTCGTCGGCGCGCTTGGTCCCGACGGCTGCCGCGGGCTGCCTCCTGCTTTCCCGCCGCAGCGCTGCTGGCGGCCTGCCCGAAGTCCGCTCCGCCGGCGCCCGCGCAACGAGTCGCGCCTGGGCTTCCGGGGCGCCGGCAGCATCGGCGCGCGCCCCGCTCGTGTTCCTGACCGGCCCGCTGGCGTGGCCGGCGCCGCGATGACGCTGCTGGCGCCGGGGCGGCGGTTCGGCTTCGTCGCCAACCCGGGCGTGATCGCCCTGTTCGGCATGATCGTCCGGCACTCGGTGATCCTGGTCGACCAGATCGAGAAGGACATCGCGGCGGGCAGCCCGGCCTGGGACGCGATCGTCGACAGCGCGGTGCGGCGCTGCCGGCCGATCCTGCTGACGGCGACCGCGGCGGCGCTGGTCATGGTCCCGCTGTCGCGCTCCGTGTTCTGGGGGCCGATGGCGGTGGCGATCATGGCTGGTTTGCTGGTGGCGACGGCGCTGACATTGCTGTTCCTCCCGGCGTTGGATGCCGCGTGGTTCCGGGTGGGAAAACCGGAGGGGCGATGCGGGCATTCAGTGCGCACGGGGAGTCCGCCATTGCGGACAAAACCCATGACGGAATGCGGGCTATTTTCTAAATCCTTGAAATTGCGCGAGAAAATGGCTGAGCTGATGGAAATGCGGCCATGAATGGCATTCCCGCGGCGCGCACGGATTAAAAATCGCCCAATCGTGTCAGAAAATCCAGTAAAATACCGTGTTGAAGTTGTAGCCCCTAAACAAGCTCGTGCGCAGGGCGGCCGGTTTCCACTGTCGGGCGCCCTTTGTTTTTGCGGCAAATGCAGCATCCTGAGCGAGGATGGCGAAATTGGTAGACGCACCAGGTTTAGGTCCTGACGCC
>DAMAFT010001067.1:0-1218 GCA_031995805.1 Massilia sp. | reverse complement strand
AAAATAATAAATATATTCGTTGTTACAGCCATTCTTATCGATGTCATGATGGACGTTCCTGTCGAGATCCCTCATCGGTGGCATGATCGTTCTTTCGCTGTCGATGCGCCGGACGTTGCCGCGATGCCGATGCGCGCAGGCCCCCGGCCATGTTTTTGATTGCTGGTCAGAAATTCTGTGCCACAATAGCCGGGACTTCCCAGCCGACCGCGCCATGCCATCCAGCCATGTCCAGACCCCGGCCGCCCGCCCGGCCGCGCCGTCGCCACAGGCGGCGTTGGAGGCGCTCGCCATCATCGCCATCGACCACGTCCGGCGCGAACTCGGACCCATGGCCCAGCGCCTGGGGGCGGCGCTGGCGGACGTCGACGCGCCCGGCGCCGGCGCGCTCGACACCCGTATCGTCTACCAGCGCGTCAAGTCGGCGCGCCTGCTGAAGGACAACGGCTATGCCTTCGTCCACCTGGCCCTCGAGCGCATCGAGCGGGCGCTGCGCGCCGAGCTGGCGCCGTTCGATCCGGGTGCCGTGCGGCCCGCGCCGGCGGCGCTCGGCCTCGTGCCGCTCGAGGAAATCGACGACCGGCTCGCCTTCGCGGCGCTGGCGCGGCCGTTCGACATCGCCCATGCGGAAACGCTGGCGGCGCTGTCGGTGCGCCTGGGACTGCTGCTCGGGCGCGGCGTGCTGCGCGCCGACGCCAATCCCTTCCGTCCCGCCGTCTTCCTGAAGGCCATCGACGCCGCATGGCGCGCCTTCGAACCCGACGAACTCGCCCACGATCTGGCGCGGCCGCTGCTCGGGCCCGGGGTCGCGCCCGACTTCGCGCCGCTGCTGGACGCGCTGGTCGCCGAATTGCGCAAGCAGGGCCGGACGGACGGCGCCGCCTACCACATCCAGAAGACCGACGATGGCGCCGCCGCCCGCGCGGCCAGCGCCGGCCGCAAGGCGGCGCTGGCCGGGCAATTGCGGCGCCTGTTCGGCGCCGACGGGAACGACGACGCCAGCGTGCCGCTGGTGCCCGACTTGCCGCACCTGCCCGCCGGGGACGGCGGCTGGCGGCCGAGCGCCGCGCCCGGCTTCCAGCCTGCGCCGGCGCGCGCCGGTACGGCCGGAGGAACCGCTGCCGGCTTCATGCCGGCCGCCGGGCCGGCGGACGGCGTGGCCGCGATGCCGTTCGCGGCGGGGCAGGGCGGCGCCGCGCCGGCGGCGGCCCTCCCGTC
>DAMAFT010001066.1:0-1219 GCA_031995805.1 Massilia sp. | reverse complement strand
TCTCGAACACCTTGATGCGCCCGGTCAGCGGCCACCAGTCGTACAGGAAGATCTGCACCGGCCGCCACATCGCCACCCAGCCGATGATGGTCAGGCTTTCGCGCGCGATCTTCGCGGTCGAGCCGGCGCCGACGCTGGCGACGACTTCCGCCAGCGACAGGCAGGCCGCCACGAAGGCGAAGCCGATGAGCAGGCTGGTGCGCCCCTCGCGCAGCAGTTGGCGCAACTGGCCGCGCACCAGCCCGATCTTGTAGCCGTAGTAGTTGTGGATGGCGTCGGCGACCAGGTCGCCGGCCTGCCCGGGCGCGTCCAGCCGCTCCACGCAGATCGACAGGTGCAGGCGGCTTTGCCGCGGCAGCGCCATGGCCCAGTTCTCGATGTACTCCTCGCAGGCGCGGTCGAGGTCCTTGTTCAGGAAAGGCGTCGGATCGAGCGAGTTGAACAGCTGTTGCAACTCGCGCACGCGCAGTTCCAGCGTATGGGTGGGGGCTTGGCTGATGTGCATGGCGCCAGCGTAGCGCAGCGCGGCGTGCGGCGCCAGCCGGCTTCAGACCGTTTCGCCGTCTTCCCTGAGCCATACGATCCGCGCGCTCGAGGAGCGGCTGGGCATGCGGCCGCTCAACCGCACCACGCGCAGCGTCGCGCCGACGGAGGCCGGGCAGGCCCTGGTCGCGCGCCTGCAGCCGGCGCCGGCCGATTTCCTGGCCGCCTATCCGGGCGTCCGGCTCGACCTGGCGATCGACGACAGCCTCGCCGACGTCGTCGCCGGCGGCTTCGACGCCGGCATAGTTCGCCCAGCGTCCGCCGCCGCAGGAACCGCGCGACCTGCACGCGCACGCCTGCCTCGGCTACCGCTGGCGCGAGACCGGCGTGCTGATGGTGAACGACACCAATGTCTTGCTGGACGCGGCGCTGCGCGGCGCCGGCCTGGCCTTGCTGGTCGAGGATGTCGTCGCACCCTGCCTGCAGCGAGGCGAGCTGGTGCGTGTGCTGGAACCGTGGTGCCGGCCGTTCGCCGGGTTTTACCTGTACTACCCGAACAGTCCGCGGATGCCGGCGGCGTTGCGGGCGTTCGTGGACTTCGTCAAGTTGCGCGGGGCGGGGCCGGATGCGGGGGCTTGAAACGACAACGCCACCCGGAGGTGGCGTCATTGACATGCTGCTGAATTCTTGGTGGCCCGGGGCGGAATCGAACCACCGACACAAGGATTTTCAATCC
>DAMAFT010001065.1:0-1233 GCA_031995805.1 Massilia sp. | reverse complement strand
TGCGGCTGGTATTGGCGTTCTGCAGCGCGAAGCCGAACTGGATGCCGAAGAAACCGAAGCTCATGTTCCACAGCTGCCAGAACGACAGGCGCGGCTTGAGCGATTGAGTGTGCATGTCCATCTGTGTCCCCTAACGCGCCTAGACTGGTGCCAGGCTAACCATGTAGCAAAGTAACATGGGGACGGATGAGTGTCAATCCAGACAATACGCTTGAAATCATGAACCTGGCATGATCTCTGTAGTTAAACAACATCCAGGGTGCGCACGAGGTGCGCACCCTGCGGCTGCACGTCAGCCTTTTTTATAGGGCTTCTTGTCGCCGAAACGCTTCTTGGGCGCCGCCTTTTTTTCCGGAACCGGCTCGCCGTCGCGCGTGATCTGGATCTGCTGGCCCGCCACCCACACGGTCTTCAGGTGCTGCAGCAGGTCCTGCGGCAGGTCGGCCGGCATGTCCAGCGTGCTGAAGTCGTCGTAGATCTCGATGCGGCCGATCGCCTTCGAGGCGATGCCGCCCTCGTTGGCGATGGCGCCGACGATGTTGCCCGGCTTGACGCCGTGGTAGTGGCCGACCTCGATGCGGTAGGTCGCCATGCCCGGCTCCGGCTCGCGCTGTACGCGTTCCTTCTTGAAGCCGGGTTCGCGCGGCGCGCGCGCCGGGCGCTCGTCGCCGAACGATTCGCGGCCGGCGCGGGCCGGACGGGCATCGCGATCGGCGTCACGCTCCTTCCACTCGGCCGGCTTGGCCTCGCGGTCCGGCTTTTCCAGCAGCAGCGGCTCGTCGCCGCGGAACAGCTTGGCCAGCGCGGCGGCGATGTCGATCGCCGGCACATCCTGTTCTCGCTCGTAGTCCTCGACCAGCGCACGGAACACGTCCAGGCCGCCGGCCGCCAGGGTCTGGCCGATCTGCTCCTTGAAGCGGGTGATGCGCACCTCGTTGACGGCCTTGATGGTCGGCAGCGTCAGTTGTTCCACCGGCTGGCGCGTGGCGCGCTCGATCGCCTTCAGCATGCCGCGCTCGCGCGGGGTCACGAACAGGATCGCCTGGCCGCTGCGGCCGGCGCGGCCGGTGCGGCCGATGCGGTGCGTGTAGCTTTCCGGGTCCGACGGCACGTCGTAGTTGATCACGTGGCTGATGCGCTCGACGTCCAGGCCGCGCGCGGCGACGTCGGTGGCGACCAGGATGTCGATGCGGCCGTTCTTGAGCTGCTCGATGGTGCGCTCGCGCTGCTGCT
>DAMAFT010001064.1:0-1234 GCA_031995805.1 Massilia sp. | reverse complement strand
TCGCCGCCAGGCTGCGCGCGCCGGCCACCATGAAGCCGGTCTTGCCGCCGATGTCGGCGCTGGTGGCGCCGATCATCACCGGCACCCTCGCAAAGCGGCCCGCGCGGAAGGCCGCGGCGGAATCGACGGCGACCTTGCCGTCGACGAAGGCGCCGATATAGGTCGGCGCGCCCATCACGCCGCGGCTGGCCAGGTTCAGGCCGTCGACGACGGCGTCGGCCGGCAGCGCGCGCAGTTTCTCCAGCGCCTGCGGATCGTCGGCCGCGATGCCCTTGGCCGCGGCGAAGGCCGTGCCGGTCTGCTCGGCCGCGGCCAGGCCCGGATCCTTGGTCCCGCCGTCGCCGCCGGACAGGATCGCCGCCTTGGCGAACAGCCCCTGCGCCATCGGCGAGGTCAGCAGCGTGTTGACCGACATGCCGCCGGCCGACTCGCCGATGATGGTGACGTTGGCCGCGTCGCCGCCGAAGGCGCCGACGTTGCGCTGCACCCATTTCAGGCCCGCGACCTGGTCCATGAAACCGTAGTTGCCGAGCGGCTCCTGTCCGGCCTCCTGCGTCAGTTGCGGATGGGCGAAGAAGCCGAAGCGCCCCAGTCGGTAGTTGAAGCTGACGACGACCGCGCCCTGCCTGGCCAGCGCCGCGCCGGCATAGGTCGGCGGCGAGGAGCCGCCGTTGACGAAGCCGCCGCCGTAGATCCAGACGATCACGGGCAGCCTGCCGCCCGCCTTCGTCCGGGACGGCTTCCAGACGTTCACGAACAGGCAATCCTCGGCGGGCGCCGTGCCCAGCGGCGCGGCGTCGCTGGGGAACGGCAGTTGCATGCAGTCGGCGCCATAGGACCCGGCATCGCGCACGCCGTCCCAGGGGGCGGCCGGTTGCGGCGCACGCCAGCGCAGCGCGCCGACCGGGGGCGCGGCGAACGGCATTCCCTTCCAGCTCGCCACGCCGCCCGCGACGCGGCCCGCCACCTGGCCGGAATCGATGGCGACCACCGGGCTGTCGGCGGCGCCCGCATGGGCGGCGAACAGCAGGGCGAGCGCGGGAAACGCGGACAGCGGCGAAGGGGGTCGGTGCATGGAAAAGTCTCCTGTTAGCGGTATCGGTATCGGAACACCGATGCTATGCAAGGCTTGCCGAACCGTCAATGGGCATCCCGCGTGGATACATTTCGTAATAAAACGGTCGTGCGGAAAAATGCTATCCTTCGGCCCCGCCGCCTCGGCCATGCAGACCGG
>DAMAFT010001063.1:0-1242 GCA_031995805.1 Massilia sp. | reverse complement strand
CGGCTGACCGGCAGCTCGGCGGCGTTGCCACGCATGCGCAGGAACAGGCGGCTGGCCTCGTCGCGCCGCGTGCCCTCGAGCCAGGCGAGGTTGACCACGGTGGCGCGGTGCACCTGCCAGAACTGCTCCGGATCGAGGCGGGCGGCGAGTTCGGCGATGGGCGTGCGGATCAGGTACTCGCCGTGGCTGCTGGCGACCACCGTGTACTTGTCGTCGGCGTGGAAGAAGCGCACGTCGGCCACGTCCAGGTTGCGCGCGCTGCCACCCTGGCCGGCCAGGATGTAGCGCAGGCGCGGGCCGGACGGCGGCACCAGCGTGCGCACGACGGCGGCCAGGCCCGCGTCCTGCGGCGGCAGCGCCGGCAGCGACTGCAACCGCGCCACGGTCTTCGCCAGCCGCGCCGTCTCGACCGGCTTGAGCACGTAGTCGAGCGCCGCATGCTCGAAGGCCTGCAGCGCGTAGTCGTCGAACGCCGTCACGAACACCACGCGGGTGTGGCCCTCGATGCCCTGCGCCACTTCCACCCCGGACAGGCCCGGCATCTGGATGTCGAGGAAGGCCAGGTCGGGCTCCAGCTCGGCGATGCGGGCGGCGGCGTCGACGCCGTTGCGGGCGACATGCACGACCTCCAGTCCCGGCCACAGCGCCAGCAGCCGGTCGCGCAGGTAATGGGCCAGGTGCGGCTCGTCGTCGGCGATCAGGGCGCGTGTCATGGCAGTGTCTCTCCCGCCTGGTAAGGCAGGTCGAGCACGGCCTCGGCGCCGGTATCGGGCCCCGGGCGCAGCACCAGGCTGGCGTCGCGGCCGAAACGGGTCTGCAGGCGCGCGCGCAGGTTCGACAGCGCCATGCCGGCGCCGGGCCGCAGGCGGCGCGACGGTGCGTCCAGTCCCATGCCGTCGTCGCGCACGCGCACTTCCAGGCGGCCGGCGCGGACCGCGGCGCTGACGACCACGGTGCCGCCGTCGAGCTTCGGCTCCAGGCCATGGTGGATGGCGTTCTCGACCAGCGGCTGCAGCGCCAGCGTCGGCATCAGCGCGGCGCGCGCCTGCACGCTGGCCTCGATGCGAAAGCGCAGCCGTTCCTCCATGCGGATCTGCAGCAGCGCCAGGTAGGCATGCGCCATCTGCAGTTCCGCCTCCAGCGTGCTGTCGGTCTCGCGCAGCTGCGCCAGCCCCGCGCGCAGGTAGCCGGAAAAGGTCTCGAGCATGCGCTTGGCGCGCGGCGGATCGTAGTCCATCAGGC
>DAMAFT010001062.1:0-1243 GCA_031995805.1 Massilia sp. | reverse complement strand
CGGCCCAGCTCGAGCTGCTCAACCCGCAGCGCACGCTGGAGCGCGGCTACGCCATCGTCAGCAATGCGCGCGGCAAGGTACTGACGGCGCCCGGCCAGATCAAGCCGCGCGACGTCTTGCACCTGCGCCTGGCGGAAGGCAGCGTCGAGGTCGGCGTGGCCGGCGTGCAAGACTTGCTGGAGTGATCGTTCCGGCAAGATGGCCTGTTTGGCATGCGATCTGCACCATTCCGGAAGAAGGTTTAGAATAACGCCCGATCTGCCAAGAAGGACTTAGTTTCCACTCACCAAAGGAACAAGACATGGAACACACCCTGCCCCCGCTCCCGTACGCCAAGGATGCACTGCAACCGCACATCTCGGCCGAAACCCTGGAATACCACTATGGCAAGCACCACCAGGCCTATGTGACCAACCTGAACAACCTGATCAAGGGCACCGAGTTCGAAACCCTGCCCCTGGAAGAGATCATCAAGAAGTCGCAAGGCGGCATCTTCAACAACTCCGCGCAAGTCTGGAACCACACCTTCTTCTGGAACTGCATGGCCCCGAACGCCGGCGGCGCGCCGACCGGCAAGGTCGCCGACCTGATCAACGCCAAGTGGGGTTCGTTCGACAAGTTCAAGGAAGAGTTCCAGAAATCGGCCGTCGGCAACTTCGGTTCGGGCTGGACCTGGCTGGTGCAAAAGCCGGACGGTACCGTCGACATCGCCAACACCTCGAACGCCGGCACCCCGCTGACCACCGAGAACAAGGCCCTGCTGACCTGCGACGTCTGGGAACACGCCTACTACATCGACTACCGCAATGCCCGTCCGAAGTTCGTCGAGGCATGGTGGAATGTCGTCAACTGGGACTTCGTGAACCAGAACCTGGCGTAATCCGACACGGCGATCCCGCCGCGTACAAGGCGGCCCGCGGATAGCGGGCCGTTTTCGTTTGGGAGCGAACGCCGCTGGCATTTCAACCGCGCACGTTCGCGCCAGCATCCACGATGGTGTCATCCATGACAAGGAATTTCCTGCCGGGCGCCGCACTCGCCTGCATGGCGCTCGCCGTTCCCCTGTGCGCGGCGCAGGCCGGTCCCCGGGTGATCGACGTCCGCAACGGCATCAACAAGTTCAGGCTGGGCAACCAGCCGATGCTGGCGGTGCGGGCGCACCGGGACAACTTCAATGCCCACGGCTTCGACGTCGTCAGCTTCTATGCCGTCGGCAAGGGCGAGGCAGCGGGCCTGGGCGCCG
>DAMAFT010001061.1:0-1246 GCA_031995805.1 Massilia sp. | reverse complement strand
GTGACGCGGGTGGCGCGCGAGGTCGGCACCGAGGGCAAGCTCGGCGGCCAGGCCAACGTGTCCGGCGTGGCCGGCACCTGGAAGGACCTGACCGAGAACGTCAACCAGCTGGCGGCGAACCTCACCAACCAGATGCGCGCGATCGGCGAGGTCGCCACCGCCGTGACGCGCGGCGACCTGTCGCGCTCGATCCAGGTGGAAGCGCGCGGCGAGGTGTCGTACCTGAAGGACAACATCAACGAGATGATCCGCAACCTGAAGGAGACAACGCAGAAGAACGCCCAGCAGGACTGGCTCAAGACCAACCTGGCAAGGTTCACCCGCCTGCTGCAGGGCCAGCGCGACCTGCAGGCCGTGACCAAGCTGATCCTGTCGGAGCTGGCCCCGCTGGTCTCGGCCCACCACGGCGTGTTCTACATGATGGATTCGCAGGAGATGGAGCAGCGCCTGCGCATGATCGCGTCGTACGGCTACCGCTCCAGCCGCAAGCTGCCCACCTCCTTCGCCCCGGGCGAAGGCCTGGTCGGCCAGTGCGCGATCGAGAAGAGTCGCATCTGGCTGACCGACGTGCCGCGCGACTACATCGTCGTGTCCTCGGGCCTGGGCTCGGCGCCGCCGACCAATATCGTGGTGCTGCCGATCCTGTTCGAGCAGCAGGTCAAGGCCGTGATCGAGATCGCCTCGCTGGACCGTTTCACCGAGACCCACCTGTCCTTCCTCGACCAGCTGATGGAATCGATCGGCGTCGTGCTGAACACCATCGAGGCGAACAGCCGCACCGAGTCGCTGCTGACGCAGTCGCAGTCGCTGGCGCAGGAACTGCAGCAAACGAACCAGGAACTGGCGGAAAAGGCGCGCCTGCTGTCCGAGCAGAACATCGAGGTGGAACGCAAGAACCGCGAGGTCGAGCAGGCCAAGCTGGCGCTGGAAGAAAAGGCGACCCAGCTGGCGCTGTCCTCGAAGTACAAGTCC
This sequence comes from Massilia sp., assembly GCA_031995805.1. Taxonomy (GTDB): domain Bacteria; phylum Pseudomonadota; class Gammaproteobacteria; order Burkholderiales; family Burkholderiaceae_D; genus Telluria. The sequence goes on along the minus strand of DAMAFT010001061.1, from coordinate 274 downwards.
GAGTTCCTGGCGAACATGTCGCACGAACTGAGGACGCCGCTGAATTCCCTGCTGATCCTGGCCCAGCAACTGTCCGACAACCCGGAAGGCAACCTGTCGTCCAAGCAGGTCGAATTCGCCAAGACCATCCACGGCTCCGGCTCCGACCTGCTCACCCTGATCAACGACATCCTCGACCTGTCGAAGATCGAGTCCGGCACCGTCACGCTGGACGTCTCCGAATACCGCTTCTCGAACCTGCGCAACTACGTCGACCGCACCTTCCGCCACATGG
>DAMAFT010001060.1:0-1252 GCA_031995805.1 Massilia sp. | reverse complement strand
CGAGACCCAGATCGCCTTCTTCGAGCCGAAGACGAAAAAGGCGCCGATGGACCGCTACGTGTTCCTGACGATGGCCGTCGGCGACGGCTACGGCGGCCTGGAGCACCGCGCCTCGACGGCATTGATCTGCTCGCGCGCCGACCTGCCGACGACGGCCGCGCCGAAGACGGCCGAGCCGAACGAGGGCTACACGAAATTCCTCGGCCTGTGCAGCCACGAGTACTTCCACACCTGGAACGTCAAGCGCATCAAGCCGGCCGTGTTCGCGCCCTACGACCTGCAGGTCGAGAACTACACGCCGCTGCTGTGGCTGTTCGAGGGCTTTACCAGCTATTACGACGACCTGATGCTGGTACGCAGCGGCATCATCAGCGAAGGCACGTATTTCAAGCTGCTCGGCAAGACCATCGCCAGCGTGCTGCGCGGCAGCGGCCGCACCAAGCAGAGCATCGCCGAATCCAGCTTCGACGCCTGGAGCAAGTACTACCGCCAGGACGAGAACGCGCCCAACGCCATCATCAGCTACTACACCAAGGGTTCGCTGGTGGGTCTCGCCTTCGACCTGACGATCCGTGCCAAGACGGGCGGCGCCAGGTCGCTGGACGACATCATGCTGGCGCTGTGGGAACGCTATGGCCGCGATTTCTACAGCGGCGCGTCGACCGCCGGGCGCGGCGTGACCGAGCAGGAAGTCGAGGCGCTGTTCGACGAAGTGGCGGGCGTGCGCCTGAAATCGATCTTCGACCGCTACATCCGCGGCACCGAGGACATCCCGCTGGCCAAGCTGTACGCGCCGTTCGGCGTGAAGGTGACGGAAGAGCGCAAGAGCACGCGCCCGTCCCTGGATGCCGGCATCGGCCGCGACGCCGGCGGCGCGAAGCTGACCCAGGTGCACGAAGGCGGCGCCGCCCACCAGGCCGGCCTGTCGGCGGGCGACGTCGTGATCGCCGTCGACGGCCTGCGCGTGAACGGCAACCCGTCCAACCTGGACCAGCTGTTCGCGCGCTACCGCGTGGGCGACACGGTGACCGTGCACGCGTTCCGCCGCGACGAGCTGATGGCGTTCGACGTGACGCTGCAGGGCGATCGCGTGCCGTGCGTGCAGGTCGCGGTGGCGGCGGGGACGCGCCGCGTCGTCGCGGTGAGGCGGCCGAGCGCGAGCTGATGCCCGTCTGCGGCGGTGCGTACCGGGCTAGTTGTGAAGTTGCAAGAGGTTGTTTCGGTTGGTTGAGAGCCTGGACATCGGTACCTT
>DAMAFT010001059.1:0-1255 GCA_031995805.1 Massilia sp. | reverse complement strand
GCTGCTGGCGCGCGCCGTGGCCGAGACCCCGCACTGGCTGCTGGCCGGCGACGGCGCCAGCCGCTTCGCCGCCGCCATCGGCCACCCGGCCCACACCGCGATCTCGCAGCGCCAGCGCGACGCCCATGACAAGGTCGTCAAGTCGCTGGCCGGCACCATGCCGGCGATGCCCGGCATCGACCCGCAGGCGCGTGCCTTCCTGCGCTTCTGGAACTACCAGACCCCGCTCGACCTCCCCGAGCATGCCGCCTGCGACACGGTCGGCGCCGTCGTGCGCGGTCCGGACGGCCACTTCGCCGTCGCGCTGTCCACCGGCGGCTCGGCGCCGGCGCTGCTGGGCCGCGTCGGCGACACGCCGATCGTCGGCAGCGGCTTCTACGCCGGCCCGTCCGGCGCGGTCGCGGCCAGCGGCATCGGCGAGCAGATCGTGCGCCACCTGCTGGCGCGCACCGTGTACGGCTGGATCGAGGACGGCATGCCGCTCGAGCAGGCCCTGCAGCGCGGCGTCGAGCTGTTCGACCCGGCCGTGCCGGTGGGCCTGATCGCCGTAAGCCGCAGCGAATCGGGCGCCTTCAGCAACCGCGCCATGCCGCAGGCGCGCAGGAGCGCGCCATGAACACCAAGGACCAGGCCATGCAGGAAAAAGCGGCGCGACTGTCGGGGGGCTTCGGCAACCTGGTGATCATCGGCGGCCACGAGGACAAGCAGCACGACATGGCGATCCTGAAGCGTTTCGTCGAGCTGTCCGGCGGCAGCGGCGCCAAGATCGTCGTGATCTCGGCGGCCAGCTCGGTCGCGGAACACATGTGGGAAACCTACGACAAGGCCTTCGGCGACCTCGGCGTGACCCGCCACGTGCACCTGCACCTGGCCAGCCGCCAGGACGCCAACGACGAACAGCACATCCGCGACGTGCTCGACGCCGACGGCATCTTCATGACCGGCGGCGACCAGAAGCGCCTGCTGGCCATCATCGGCGGCACCGCGCTGGACGCCGAGATGCATGCCGCGCTCAAGCTGCGCGGCGCCTGCATCGGCGGCACCAGCGCCGGCGCCTCGGCCATGTCGGGCCACATGCTGGCCACCGGGCGCGTCGAACTGCACCCGGAAAAAGGCTCGGTGAGCCTGGGCGCGGGCCTGGGCTTCCTGCACAAGGTCGTGATCGACCAGCACTTCTCGGAACGCCAGCGCCTGTCGCGCCTGCTGTCGGTCGTGGCCCAGAACCCCTATTTGCAGGGCATCGGCATCGACGAGG
>DAMAFT010001058.1:0-1256 GCA_031995805.1 Massilia sp. | reverse complement strand
CCTTGCGCAGGCCCTCCAGCAGCACCAGCTTTTCTTCCACGCTGGCGTTCATCTCGCGCGTGTAGAACTGGAAGTTGTTGTTGCCGAGTTCCTTGGCGCGGTACATGGCGGCGTCGGCGTTCATCATCAAGGTCTTGGGGTCGGCGCCGTCGCGCGGGTAGATCACGACACCCGTGCTGCAGCTCACCTGCACGGCCTGGCCGCCGATCTGCACCGGTTCCGTCACCGCCTGGCGGACCTTTTCCAGCAGCGGCGTCAGGCCGAGCGGATCGCCCTGCACGTCGGGCAGCAGGATCACGAACTCGTCGCCGCCCATGCGGCCCAGCGTGTCGGTGCGGCGCAGGCAGGACTGCATGCGGCTGCCCACCACCTGCAGCAGTTCGTCGCCGGCACCGTGGCCGAGGCCGTCGTTGACCAGCTTGAAGCCGTCCAGGTCGACGAAGGCCAGGGCCAGCTGGCTGCCGTGGCGGTGCGCGTTGCGGATCGCCTCGTCGAGGCGGTCGCGGATCAGCGTGCGGTTCGGCAGGCCGGTCAGCTCGTCGTGGTGGGCCAGGTGGCGGATGCGTTCCTCGTTGCGCTTGCGCTCGCTGATGTCGCGCACCATCGCCACCGCGCCGCCCTCGACGGGAACGATCTGGCGCTGCAGCCAGTGGCCGGTCGCCGGCCCGGTCTTCGCCTGCCATTCGGTCTCGACGGCCTTGCCTTCGGAGACCACCTGCACCAGCTGCTCGAACATGCCGTTCACGCGGTAGAAGGGCAGCAGCTCGCCCATCATGCGGCCCAGCAGCGCGCCGGTGGGGATGCCGGTGACCTGTTCGGCGCGGCTGTTGGTGTGCTCGACCAGGAAGTCGACGATCCTGCCGTCGGCGCCGGCGATGCTGCGCAGGACGAAGAAGGCGTCCAGGCTCGCCTCCGACGCCGCCGCATAGGTCTCGTGGGCGCGCCGTTCGCGCCGGCGCGCCTTGGCCAGTTGCCACGACCAGGCGCTGATCATCGCCACCAGCGCCACCAGCAGGGTGCTGCCGGCCACGGCCGCCACCATGTAGTTGCCGCGGTGCTGCTCGTACAGCGCCATCTGCTCGTGCTCGGCCAGGCCGACCAGCACGCTCAGCGGAAAGCCGTGCAGGCGGCGCACGCTGGCATAGCGCACGACGCCGTCCGGCCCGGCCGGGCGCGCGGCCTGCACCTGTTCGCCGAACGGCGACAGGGCGATGCGCTGGCCCCAGGACACCTGGTCGCCAATGCGCAGCGCACGC
>DAMAFT010001057.1:0-1266 GCA_031995805.1 Massilia sp. | reverse complement strand
CTCGGGATCGAGGCCGGCGGTCGGCTCGTCGACGACCAGGACGTCCGGGTCGTTCAGCAGCGCCTGGGCGATGCCAAGGCGGCGCAGCATGCCGCCCGAGAAGGTGCTGGCCATGCGCCCCGCCTGCTCGTGCAGGTTCACCAGTTCGAGCAGGCGGCGGATGCGCGCCGGGTCGCGCACGCCCTTGAGCGCCGCGAAGTACTGCATGAACTCGAGCGCCGAGACGTTGCGGTAGGCGCCGAAGTCCTGCGGCAGGTAGCCCAGGCGGCGCCGGATCGTCTCCGGCTTCCTGGCGATGTCGGCGCCGTCGAACAGGATGCGCCCGCCGGTCGGCCGGGCCAGCGTGGCGATCATCTGCATCAGCGTGGTCTTGCCGGCGCCGTTGTGGCCGATCAGGCCGACGACGCCCGGCTCCAGCGCCAGCGACACGCCGTCGACGGCGACGACATCCTTGCCGAAGGTCTTGGTGACGTCCTGCAGTTCCAGCATGGCGGTGCTCCGTACGGTGGCGATGACGCTACTGTACGGCGATGCGGCGCGCGCGGCGCGGGGCGTGCGACAGGCTGCACGCCGGAGGGGATGAACGGTAACTCAGCGCACCGCGGCCGCATCGAAGTGCGGATTCTCGATCAGCCCGAGCACGTTGCCGAACGGGTCCTGCAGTTCCGCCACGCGGATGCCTTCGCCCACGTCCTGGACGGCTTCGTGCTCGGTCGCGCCCAGCGCCACGATGCGCGCCACCTCGGCCTCGATGTCGTCCACGCCCCAGTACACCACCGAGCCGGCCGTGCCGGGCGTGCCGTCCGGGACCAGGCCGAGCTCGAAGCCGCCGATGTTGAAACCGACGTAGAATGGCTGGTCGAAATAGGGCGCGGTGCCGAACGCCTCGGCGAACCAGGCCTTGGCGCGCCCGAGGTCGGCGACGGGGTACTTCACGGTGCGCAATCCCTTGATCATGGCGGTCTCCTGTGGACAGTGAAAACGCCATGATGCCACCGCGCCGCGGCGGCGTATTGGAAAAATGGAAGATGGTCCGGAAGGGCGGTTCCAGGATCGGAGGACGGCATGGACGCGGACGTGGACTACGTGGACTACGTGGGCTTGCGGGCGCCGGGCAAGCTGAACATCGGTGCGCGGATCGGCGATGCGCGCACCGGCGGCAAGCCGGGCATCGGCCAGTTCCTGGTCCGCTACGCCGGCGACTTCGTTTCCGCCCTGCCGCTCGGCCTGGGTGACTTCCGGGCCCGCATCGACCCGCGCGAGCAG
>DAMAFT010001056.1:0-1266 GCA_031995805.1 Massilia sp. | reverse complement strand
TAACATGACCAACCAGCCGTTCCGCGAGTACACCACCGACGCCAACCAGATCACCAACGAGGTGCGTTATGGCCGCACCTACTATGCGGGGTTGAACGTCAAGTTCTGACGCTTCGCCCGTTCCGACGCTGTCCCCTTTGCCGGCCGGGCGCGGCCGGCGCTTTTTTTGACGGATGCCCATGAAACGAATCACCTCGGCGCTGTTGCTGGCGCTGGCCGCCTGCACTGCCGGCGCCCACGCCGGCGCGCCTGCTTCCGCGTCGATCCCGAACACCCCCTACGTGAAATTCGCGCATGCCGACTGGACCCGCGACGCCACGCTGTACCAGATCAACCTGCGCCAGTTTACGCCCGAGGGCACGCTGCGCGCGGCGCAACGGCAGTTGCCGCGGCTGCAGCAGCTCGGCGTGAAGATCCTGTGGCTGATGCCGGTCCATCCGATCGGCGAAGCCAGGCGCAAGGGCGCGCTCGGCAGCCCCTACGCCGTGCGCGACTACCGCGCCGTCAATCCGGAGTTCGGCAGCGTCGACGACCTGCGTCGCTTCGTCGACGCCGCCCACGCGCTGGGCATGCGCGTGATCCTCGACTGGGTCGCCAACCACACGTCGTGGGACAACGTGCTGATGCAGCAGCATCCGGAATGGTACCTGCGCGACCGCCAGGGCCGTCCCACGCCGACGCCGTGGTTCGACTGGGACGACATCGTCGACCTCGACTACGCGCAGCCGGGCCTGCGCCGCTACATGGCCGACGCCATGCTGTACTGGGTGCGCGACGTCGGCGTCGACGGCTTCAGGGCCGATGCCGCCGGGCTGGTCCCGCTCGACTTCTGGGACACGGTGGCCGCCGAGCTGCGCGCCATCAAGCCGGTGTTCCTGCTGGCCGAGTGGGAAAGCCGCGACCTGCACGCGCGCGCCTTCGACGCCACCTATGCCTGGACCTGGTGGGACACCATGGAAGCCATCGCCCACGGCAAGAAGGACGCCACGGCGCTGTATCCCTACTATGCCTGGAACGAGAAGTTCTACCCGCGCGAAGCCTACCGCCTGCTGTACACGACGAACCACGACAAGAACGCCTGGGACGGCACCGAGTTCGAGGCGTTCGGCCCGGCCGTGGAAGCGGTGGCCGTGCTGTCCTTCGTCAGCAGCGGCATGCCGATGCTGTACAACGGTCAGGAAGCCGGCAACCGCAAGCGCCTGGCCTTCTTCGAGCGCGACCCCATCCAGTGGCCGGCTGCGGGACAGGACTCGCCTTGGAACGAGC
>DAMAFT010001055.1:0-1269 GCA_031995805.1 Massilia sp. | reverse complement strand
GGTACTGGTAGCTCATCGAGTCGATCAGCAGCTGGACGCCGTTCTTTTCCATCGTGGTGTCGTCGTCGTTGACGATTTCGTCGAAGGTGAAGCCGTACTGGAAGCCCGAGCAGCCGCCGCCCTGCACGAAGACGCGCAGTTTCAGGTCGGGGTTGCCTTCTTCCTCGATCAGCTGAGCAACTTTCTGCGCGGCGCTGTCGGTGAAGACGATCGGGGTCGGGATGGTGTCTTGCGCAACTTGTGCGTCGGCGACTGCGTTCATGGATAAACTCCTGATTGAATTACGGATTTCGTCCATTATAGACCGTTGGCGCAAGTCATGCTGGCGCCCCCGCGGGCACCACGCCGAGGTGGAAAACGGGTTCCTCGGCCACCAGGTCGGGCTGGTGGGTCAGCTTGCCGGTCACCAATGCGCCGCCATGCATCTCGAGCAGGCGGTAATGGACATCCCCATGTATGCGGCCTTTCGGCTGCAATTCAAGCAGTTCCGTGCAAAACACGGTCCCGGCGATGGAACCGTTCACCACCAGGTTGGCGCAGCGCACCTCCCCTTCGATGCGCGCATGCTCGGACACGATCAGCACGCTGTCGCCGGCATCCCCGGCCAGCACGTTGCCGTGCACCTCGCCATCGATGCGCAGGCCGCCTGTGAACACCAGATCCCCCTCGATACGCGCCGAGATACCGATCAGGCTATCGATTTCGCTTTTTGCGTTACGACCGAACATGGCAGGCTCCCGGACGAGAAGTGGTGAAGCAAGAATTAGACATCGGTCAATTTACCTTGCTCAACACTTACGACCTTGATCTGCATCTTGTCGCCAAACCTTGCCAAAAAGCACGCGCGGCGGCTCCCCTGGAAGAACGCCGCCGCGCGCGGGCGATGCTGCCAATGTGTTGCGAATGCGTTACGGCAGCAGGGCGATCTGCTTCAGGCCAGTGCTTTCCGGCAGGCCGAACATCAGGTTCATGCACTGCACGGCCTGGCCGGACGCGCCCTTGACCAGGTTGTCCTGGACGACCAGGATCACGACGGTATTGCCGTTGTCCGGGCGGTGCAGCGCGATGCGCAGCATGTTCGAACCGCGCGTCGAGCGGGTTTCCGGATGCGATGCGAACGGCATCACGTCGACAAATTCCGCATCGCGGTACTGGTCTTCGAACAATTGTTGCAGTTCTTCGTTGCCGATGTCCTTGTTCAGGCGCGCATACAGGGTCGAGTGCATGCCGCGGATCATTGGCACCAGGTGCGGCGTGAAGATCAGGCCG
>DAMAFT010001054.1:0-1272 GCA_031995805.1 Massilia sp. | reverse complement strand
ACCCCACCAGGTGATCCTGGTGGGGTTTTTTGCTTTGGGCATTCGCAAAAACCGGCGGAAGAGTGCCGGGGCACTCTTCCGCCTGCGCAGGGGCACCGGGTCGACGCAGCATGCCTACACCGCCAGCTTCACCCAGCGCGATCCCGCCTGGTGACTCGCCAGCACCGCATCGATGAACTTCATCCCCGCCACGCCGTCGTCGACCGTCGGCAGCCAGGTACTGCCTTCCGGCAGCGGCTGTCCCGCATTCACGGCGTGGATCTGCGCCGCTGCGTCGCGGTAGAGTTGCGCGAACGCCGCCAGGTAGCCTTCCGGATGGCCGCTCGGGATGCGCGTGGCCCGGTCGGCCGCGGCGCCGCTGACACGGCCGCGCGTCAGGCGCTCGGCGCAACCGCCCTGCGGGGTGAACCAGAGTTCGTTCGGGTTTTCCTGGTCGAAGGCGAGACTGGCCTTGCTGCCGAACACGCGCAGCTTCAGGGCATTCTCGCAGCCGGTCGCCATCTGGCTCGCCCACAGCAGGCCGCGCGCGCCGTTCGGGTAGCGCAGCATCACCTGCACGTGGTCGTCCAGGATGCGATCCGGCGTGAACGCATGCAGCTCAGCCAGCAGTTCGCTGGGCTGGATGCCGCTGACGAAGCCGGCCAGGTGGAAGGCGTGCGTGCCGATGTCGCCCGTGCAGCCGGTGGGGCCGGCGCGGCGCGGGTCGTTGTGCCAGTTGCTCGCCTGGAACGCGGAATCCTGGCTCGCCGGCTCGGCCATCCAGTCCTGCGCGTATTCGACGTGCACCTGCCGCACGGCGCCGATGGCGCCCGCGGCGACCAGCTCGCGCGCATGGCGCACCATCGGATAACCGCTGTAGGTGTGGGTCAGCGCGAACACGCGCTTGCGCGCACGGGCCAGCGCCGCCAGCGCCTCGCCCTCCGCCAGCGCGATGCCAAGCGGCTTGTCGCAGACGACGTGGATGCCTGCCTCGAGGAAGGCGGTGGCCACCGGCGCATGCAAATGGTTCGGGGTGACGATGGCCACGACGTCGATGCCGTCCGGTCGCGCGGCCTCCGCGCGCGCCATCGCGCGGTAGTCGGCATACGTGCGCGCCGGATCGAGGCCGATCGCCGCGCCGCTGCGCATGGCCCGCTGCGGATCGCCCGACAGGGCGCCCGCCACCAGTTCGTAGCAATCGTCCAGGCGCGCCGCGATGCGGTGCACGGCGCCGATGAAGGCGCCGTCGCCGCCGCCCACCATGCCCAAGCGCAGACGGCGCGCAACCGGACG
>DAMAFT010001053.1:0-1272 GCA_031995805.1 Massilia sp. | reverse complement strand
TCCGCATGCACCAGGAACGCACCTATCCGGGCCGCGTGTCCGGCACCCGGCTGCACAATCCGGATTTCGCGGCGCTGGCCACGGCCTATGGCGGCCACGGCGAGGTGGTGGAGACGACGACGCAATTCGGGCCGGCGCTGGCGCGCGCCATCGCGTTCGCGAACGGGAAGCAGTTGCCGGCGCTGATCGAGCTGCGCTACGACGGCAACCTGATCACGCCGAATGCGACGCTGGAGGCGATCCGCAAGACGGCGCAGGAGAGCGGGAACAACCGCTGATCCTGTCGTTCCCGCGCAGGCGGGAACGACGATCCGGATCACATTCCCAGGTTGCCGTCCACCCCGAGTTCCGCCGGCCACGGCACCGGCGCATCGAAGGCGCTGACGGGGCTGCCCGAAGGGTGCGTCAGGAAGGCGGCGACGAGGGCGATGAAGACCCAGACGATCACGTTGCGCAGCGAGGCCGCCGCGCCGCTCAGGGCGTGGTCGCCGGACAGGACGCGCTTGAAGAAGTTGGAAACGCTCACGATGCTCCCCTTTGCGAGGGTATCTTATTGTGGATGGTCACAATCTATACCAGCCGCCGGCGTTTTGCCAGGAAACCGGCATGCCTGGAGACTGCTGAGCGGTATTCTAGCCACAATATGGCTGAGTTGACGCACAACTGCGCGCGCACGACAGCGCGCCGGCCGCTACGCCGGACGCCTCGTCCCGCAGCCGGCCGACACGCAGAAACCCGGCCTTGCTCTGGTAGAATACCCGCGACCCATTCCGACATGCCCGCCACGGGCATGGACATGCAGCACCCTCCCCGACGACACCATGTTTAGTTTCTTCAAAAAGAAAAAGCCTGAAGCAGAGGCGCCGGCCGCGGCCGAGCAGGCTGCGTCCGCGCCCGAACAGGCGACGCCCGCCCCCGAGCAGCCCGGTTTCCTGCGCCGCCTGTTCGGCGCCGACCCCGATGCGATCGCCCCGGTCCCGGAAGCGCCGGCCGAACCCGCATCGCCTCCCGCGCGCGACGCCACCAACATCGACCCGTTCGCGGCGAAGGCCGCCGAACAGGCCGCCCTGCTCGCCAACACCTACGAAGGACAGCTGTTCCCCGAGACGGCCGAGCGTCCGGGCAGCGAGGCGGAGAAAAAGACTTCCTGGATGCAGCGCCTGAAGGCGGGCCTGGCCAAGACCTCGAACAACCTGTCGCTGCTGTTCGTCGGCGCGCGCATCGACGAAGACCTGTACGAGGAACTCGAGGCGGCGCTGCTGATGTCGGACG
>DAMAFT010001052.1:0-1275 GCA_031995805.1 Massilia sp. | reverse complement strand
TTTGAAACCGGGGCCAGAGCCCCTTGAAAAGCAACACCGGGCTCTGATCCCTGCGCTGCGAATCAGCCCTCGACGATCTCGAACGAATGCGTGATCTCGGCCGTCTTCGCCAGCATGATCGACGCCGAGCAGTACTTGTCGTGCGACAGGTTGACGGCGCGCTCCACCGCGGCCGGCTTCAGGTTCCTGCCGGTGACCGTGAAGTGGAAGTGGATCTTCGTGAACACCTTCGGATCGGCATCGGCGCGCTCGGCCTTCAGCGTCACGTCGCAGCCGCGCACGTCCTCGCGGCTGCGCTTGAGGATCAGCACCACGTCGTAGGCCGTGCAGCCGCCGGTGCCCAGCAGCACCATCTCCATCGGACGCGGCGCCAGGTTGTGGCCGCCGCCTTCGGGCGCGCCGTCCATGGCGACCAGGTGGCCGGAGCCGGTCTCGGCCCGGAAGCTCATTCCGGACGGGCCGTTCCAGCTGACTTTGACTTCCATCGTGTTCTCCATCGTGTATCGGGGGGCATCCATTCTAAGCCAGCCTGGACGCCCCTGCGCGGCGGGCGTCCGGACCACCGTCAGACGCCCAGCACGTAGCGCTCGCTCTTCATGCGCCAGCTGGCGAAGCCCACCGCCAGCGCCGCGCCCACCAGCGAGCAGGCGAAGGTCAGCACGAAGGGCAGCGCGCCCAGGTCGATGCCGCGCGCCGTTTCCGTCAGCAGGGTCTGGTTCGACAGCATCGGCACCATGTACATCCAGGGCGCCGTCTTGAGGCTCATGGTCGACACCACGATGCCGGGCACCAGCGGGATCAGGATCAGGAACGACAGCACGCTCTGCGCCTCCTTGAACGACTTGGCGTTCATCGCCACCGCGATCTGCAGGCCGGCGGCCAGCAGCGACAGCGGCAGCGAGGCCAGCCAGACCAGGAACAGCTTGCCCCAGCCGACGCGCCACGACAGGCCGATCTCTTCCAGCGGCAGCCAGGACAGCACCAGGTGCGCCAGCGCCAGGTTCAGCGTGACGCCGAAGACGGCCAGCACCACGGCGGCCAGCCACTTGCCGATCACCAGTTCCCAGGTGGCCACCGGCTGCGCCATCAGCACCTCGAGCGAACGCCGCTCGCGCTCGCCGGCGGTACTGTCGACGGCCGCCGACATGCCGCACATGAAGGCCGGCAGGAACAGCGCGCCGAGGATGCCGCTGATCACGGTGGCCGAGCGCGCCGCCGTGCTGCCGGTGTCGTAGCGCTGCACCTGGACCGGGGCCAGCGTGGCCGGCGACACCC
>DAMAFT010001051.1:0-1275 GCA_031995805.1 Massilia sp. | reverse complement strand
ACCGAAACAACCTCTTGCAACTTCACACCTAGGCCAGCGCCAGCTTCAGGGTCCCGATGCGCGAACGGTTCGGCGCCGGCCGGCCGCCGCCACGGACATCGACCGCGCCGCGCTCGCCGTTCTGCGTGCGGCACGGTTGACGCGGACGGGCTAGACTGGCGGCCATGAAGACCGCCATATTCAGCGCGCGCCGCTACGACAAGTCCATGCTGGCCCGGGCCAATGCCGATGCCGGTGCCGGCCACGAACTGCGCTTCCTGGAAGACCGCCTTACGGCCGCGACCGCCGCCCTGGCCGAAGGCTGTCCGGCGGTCTGCGTGTTCGTCAACGACTGCGTCGACGCCGCCGTGCTGGAGCTCCTGGCGCGCCAGGGCACGCGCCTGGTCGCGACGCGCTCGACCGGCTACAACCACATCGATGCGGACGCCGCGCGCCGCCTCGGCATCGCGGTGGTGCGGGTGACCGATTATTCGCCGCATTCGGTGGCGGAATTCGCCGTGGGCCTGCTGCTGGCCGTGAACCGCAAGATCGCGCGCGCCAGCGTGCGTACCCGCGACGGCAACTTCGACCTCGACGGCCTGATGGGCTTCGACCTGCACGGCAAGACCGTCGGCGTGGTCGGCACCGGCAAGATCGGCACCATCTTCGCCCGCATCATGGCGGGCTTCGGCTGTACCGTGGTGGGCCACGACCGCTATCCGTCCGCGGCCTTCGAGGCGCTGGGCGGACGCTACGCCGGCATCGACGAATTGCTGGCCTGCTGCGACGTGGTATCGCTGCACTGCCCGCTGACGGCAGACACCCACCACATCGTCAACGCGGCTTCGCTGGCAAGGGCCAAGCGCGGCAGCATCCTGGTCAACACCAGCCGCGGCGGCCTGGTCGACACCGACGCCGCCATCGCCGCCCTCAAGACGGGGCAACTGGGCGGCCTGGCGCTCGACGTCTACGAGCAGGAAGCGAGCCTGTTCTTCCAGGACCTGTCGTCGACCATCATCACCGACGACGTGATCCAGCGCCTGGTGTCGTTCCCGAACGTGATCGTGACGGGCCACCAGGCCTTCTTCACGGTCGAGGCGATCGGCCAGATCATGCGCACGACCATCGACAGCATCACGGCGTTCGAGCAGGGCAGGGATCTGGTGAATAGGATTCCTGCGTGACGGCCTTGCGGTATTCCAAACCGTTGTCTATAATGCGGCCTCACGCGAACGACCAGTGACACGGAGAGGTGGCAGAGTGGTCGAATGTACCTGACTCGAAATCAGGCGTACG
>DAMAFT010001050.1:0-1282 GCA_031995805.1 Massilia sp. | reverse complement strand
GGTCAGTCCGGACAGGACCGCCAGCGCGACCACCACGATGCGCGTCGCCCACAGCCGCCAGTCGGCCAGTTCGCGCCGCAGCGCCGAGCGCCAGTCGTCGCCGCCTTCCTCGATATGCATTATTTCTTACCTTGAAGTAACATTAAAAATGGCAGTCGCAATGCGTTTCCGTTATCATCCAGCACATGTCCTCTTCCGCCCCCTCCCCCGACGCCGCGGCGCCGTCGCCGTCGCCGACCCGCGTGCTGCGCCAGTTCCGCGTCGTCTTCAACGCCGTCAAGACCCACTTCCGCCAGGTCGAACGCGAGGCCGGGCTGGGCGGCGCCCAGCTGTGGGCGCTGTCGGTGATCCAGCGCCGGCCCGGCATCGGCGTGACCGACCTGGCACGCGAGCTGGACATCCACCAGTCCACCGCCAGCAACCTGATCAAGGCACTGTCCGAGCGCGGCCTGGTCGCCGCCGCCCGCGAGGGACTGGACCGGCGCAGCGTGGCGTTGCGCATCGCCGACGCCGGCGAGGCCGTGCTGAAGGAAGCGCCGATGCCGTTCGCCGGCGTGCTGCCGGACGCCCTCTCGAGCCTCGACGAGGCCACGCTGGCGCGGCTGGAACAAGACCTCGGCAAGCTGATCCGCGCGCTCGAGGCCGACGAGGCCGGCGGCAACGTGCCGCTGGCCCAGCTCTGACCGGCACCCCGCCCGTCCCCCGTCGTCCTCGCGCATCGCCCTCACGCATCGCCCGAGCGGAAGCGGCGCAGCGCCGCGTCGACGATCGCCTCGCGGCTGCCCTCCTGCGCGAACGCCTGGCGCAGGAAGGTCGCGTCGCTGCCCGTGTGCGATTCCTTGTACAACGCATCGAGCGCCTCGGTGCTGCCCAGCGCCCGCGCATGCGGCTCGATGCGGCGCAGCGTCGCCATGATGTCCTCGCGCAGCGAGATCTGCTCGTGCGTCTGCGGGTGCACCAGCGTGCCGTCCAGCCCGAAGCGGCAGGCCTGGAAACGGTTGTAATTGTAGACCAGGTAGTCGTCTTCGCGCGGCGGCGGCTCGTTCCCCTCCAGCAGGTAGCGGCACAGCGCCTGCAGGTAGCAGGCCAGCGCGGCGGCCCGCTCGACCGACAGCGGCGTGTCGCATACGCGCAGCTCGATGGTGCCGTACTCCGGCTTGGGGCGCAGGTCCCAGTAGAAGTCCTTCATGCTCTTGATGATGTTGGTGCGCTCCATCTTGGCGAAGTAGACGTCGGTGAACTCCTGCCAGCTCAGGACGAAAGGCGCGCGCCCGCTCATCGG
>DAMAFT010001049.1:0-1287 GCA_031995805.1 Massilia sp. | reverse complement strand
ACCCGTACGGCATCACCTTCTGGCCCGAGTTCAAGGGCCGCGACGGCTGCCGCACGCCGATGCCGTGGACGAACGAGGCGCCGAATGCCGGCTTCACCACCGGCAAGCCGTGGCTGCCGGTACCGGGCGAGCACCTGGCGCTGAACGCCGAGGCGCAGGACCAGGACCCGTACTCGCCGCTGAACTTCGCGCGCACCATCATCCACTGGCGCCGTACGCTGCCGCAGCTCACGCGCGGCGAGATCGCGTTCTTCGACGTGCCGCAGCAGGCGCTGGCGCTGCGCCGCGATACCGCCGGCCACCCGACGCTGCTGGCCGTGTTCAACGTCACCAACCAGCCGGTCTCGTTCGACTGGCCGGACGCCGCCGGCGCCGAGGCGCTGGCCGGCCACGGCCTGGCGGGCACGGTGGACGGCACCAGCGTCACGCTGCCGCCGTACGGCGGCTGGTTCGGCACGAAGGCGTGAGCATGCAGGAGCAGCCGGACAATACCCGCACCGCGTTCGCCGACGGCCCGCGCCTGCTGGCCGACATCGGCGCCACCCATGCGCGCTTCGCGCTGCAGACGGCGCCCGGCACCTACCGCTCGGTCAAGGTGCTCGAGTGCGACGACTTCGCCGGCATCGTGCCGCTGCTGCGCTTCTACCTGTCCGAGCACGCCGACGTGCGCCCGCGCCACGGCGCGCTGGCGCTGGCCAACCCGGTCGACGGCGACTATGTGCGCATGACCAACCGGCCGTGGGAATTCTCCACGGACGCCGTGCGCCGCGAACTGGGCTTCGACACCCTCCTGATCGTGAACGACTTCACGGCGCTGGCGATGGCCATTCCCGGCTTGAAGCCGTCCGACCTGATGCAGGTGGGGGCGGGCAAGCCGGTGCCGGGCGCCGTGCTGGGCGTGCTGGGGCCGGGCACCGGCCTGGGCGTCTCGGGCGGCATCCCGACCGTGGACGGCTTCATCACCCTCGGCAGCGAGGGCGGCCACGTGAACTTCGCTCCCAGCGACGAGCGCGAGTTCGCGATCCTGCAGGCCGCCTGGCGCGAGTGGCAGCACGTGTCGAACGAGCGCCTGATCTCCGGCCCCGGCATGGAAATCATCCACCGGGCGCTGGCCGATCGCAACGGCGTGCAGGTCCCGGCGCGCACCTCGGCGCAGATCATCGCCGGCGCGCTCGACGACGGCGATGCGCTGTGCCTGGAAGTGCTGGAATGCTTTTGCGGCATGCTGGGCGGCGCCGCCGCCAACCTGGCGGTGACGCTGGGCGCCTTCGGCGGCATCTTCATCGG
>DAMAFT010001048.1:0-1290 GCA_031995805.1 Massilia sp. | reverse complement strand
CCAGCCGCTCGACCACCCGGCGCGCCCGGTTCGGTCCCACGTCGACGTGGATGTCGACCTGGGGCGCGCCCGGGAAGCGCTTCATGTTCTCGTACTGCGCCTCGATCACGACCTTGTCTTCCTCGAAGGTCAGCGCGGTCTGCTCGTACACCGTCTGCACCACGTTCGGCCGCTCGGGATGGTGGTTCGCGGCGATCGTCCACAGGTAGTGGGCGGTGGTGTCGGTCTCCGGCGTGATAGCGTGGAAGCCGCGCATGTGGAAGCCGCCGCGCTGCGGATCGGCCAGGTCGGCGCTGCCGACGTCGGCGCCGCCGGTCCAGATCAGGAGATGGCTGACGTCGAACTCGACCTCCTGCCAGCGGTCGATGCGCCCCTTGAACGGCCAGGCGTCGAGGTAGGTCGGCGGCGGCGCCGAATCGGGCATGTGGCGCACCACCCGCACGCGCTCGCCGCTGCCCTCGACCTTCAGCCCGGCGTTCATGTGCACGGCCGCGTTGCCGCCGATCGTGCGCAGGTGCACGTAGCCGAGGTGGCTCAGGTCGAGCAGGTTGTCGTGGATGAGCTGCCAGGGCGCGTCGTAGTGGTAGACGTCGCCCTTGAACGCGTAGCGCGGGTCGCCGTGCACCCAGTAGCCGGGGGCGTCGCAGGTCGGCTGCCCGCCCTCTTCCTGCGGCATCCAGATCCACAGGATCTGGTCCTTCTCGGCCAGCGCGTACGAACGCACCCGCGCCTTGGCCGGGATGCGCTCCTGGCCCGGCACCTCGATGCAGGCGCCGCCCGGCCCGAACAGCAGGCCGTGGTAGCCGCAGCGCAGGCCGCGCCCTTCGATCGTGCCGCACGACAGCGGCAGCGACTTGTGGCAGCAGCGGTCTTCGAGCGCCGCCGCCTCGCCCGCGGCGGTACGGAACAGCACCACCTTGCGGTTCAGCAGCGTGCGCGCCAGCGGCTTGTCCTTCAACTCCCAGGAAAATCCCGCGACGTACCATCGGTTCAACGGAAACATGATTGCGCTCCTCCTTGTTGTCTTTATCTGCCTGCAATCATAGGCAAGCTGTGTTATATATCAATCCAATTTATTGAATAACGTTTATTCGAATATCAAATACGATGGGCGATCCGGAATTCGACCTGAACCTGCTGCCGGTGGTGCTGGCGGTCGCCGAGGAGCGCAGCGTCAGCCGCGCCGCGCTCAAGCTGGGCTGGAGCCAGCCCAAGGTCAGCATCGCGCTGAACAAGCTGCGCCGCGCGCTGGACGACCCGCTGTTCGTGCGCAGCGCCCAGGGCATGGCG
>DAMAFT010001047.1:0-1291 GCA_031995805.1 Massilia sp. | reverse complement strand
GGTTGCGCCCCAGGATCTTCAGGTCGGCGCCGCGCAGCGAGATGCCGACGCCGCCGGCGCGCAGCGCCTGGGCCGCGGCGCGCGCATCGACGTCGACCAGGTCGCGCAGGCGCACCGACAGCACGGTGCGTTCCGGCGGCAGCGCGTGCAGGGCGTCGAGCGAGAACATGGCGGGGACGGCGTCGAGGAACAGCAGCTTGTCGCGCAGCAGCCAGCCGCGCTGCTCGTCGACCAGGTGGGCGGCGACGAAGCCAATCAGCGATTCGAGGTCGGCGTCGCGCACGTCCCGCCCCTGCTGCTGCCAGCCGAGTTCGTACCCGATCACGCGCTGCTGCGGATCGAGCAAGGGCTCACGGACGATGAAGTTGGTCTGGTGCATGGTGTGTCGCGATGCCGGTGAAGCCAGGAAGAAGGGCGGCAGGCGCCGCCCCTGCAACGTCGGAAACGTGCGTCAGAAGCCGAGGCTGTCGAGCAGGTCGTCGACCTGGCCCTGGTCGGCCACGACGTCGCTCTTGCCTTCCGGATTGATCTGCGGGCCGTTCAGCAAGCCGTTGTCGAGCTCGCGCTTGATCTCTTCCGGGGCGAAGTCGACCAGCACCTGCACCAGCTGCTTTTCCAGGTTCTGGGCGATACCGGTGATGCGCTTGATCACCTGGCCGGTCAGGTCCTGGAAGTCCTGGGCCATCATGATGTCCATCAGGTGGCCCTTGGTGGCGCTGGCGGCGCCGCGCGAGGACTCCAGGCTGGCGATGGTCTGCGCGGCCAGCGCGCGCCAGCGCTGGTCGACGCCCTGGGCCGCGTAGCCCTGGGGCGCGTCCAGCAGCGCCTGCCAGGAACGGCTCAGTTCGCCAGCGCGGTCGTCGATGCCGTCCTGCAGCGGATTGGCCGCGTCGGTGGCGTCCAGCACGCGCTTGGCGGCATCTTCCGACAGGCGCGCCACGTAGTCGAGGCGGTCGCGCGCGTCCGGGATGTCGCTGGCGGCCTTTTCGATCAGCTTGTCGAGACCCAGCCCGCGCAGGCTTTCGTGCAGCGAGCGCGTCATGTGCCCGATCCGGCTCAGCACTTCCTCGTGCGATGCCGGTTCGGCGATGTGCTCGCTCATGTCAGGCAGCCTTTTCCATCTTCTCGAAGATCTTGTTCAGCTTCTCGTCCAGGGTGGCGGCGGTGAACGGCTTCACGACGTAGCCGTTGGCGCCGGCCTGGGCGGCGGCGATGATGTTTTCCTTCTTGGCTTCGGCGGTCACCATCAGCACCGGCAGCTTGGCCAGCGCGGGATCGGCACGGATGTTCT
>DAMAFT010001046.1:0-1293 GCA_031995805.1 Massilia sp. | reverse complement strand
CTGAAACTCAAGGGCAACAGCATCTGCACGCAGGCCAGGCCGGAGCTGTTGCCCTTGAGTTTCAGGTCGACGACGGCGAAGCCGGGATGGTGGTCTTTCAGGAGTTCCTGGGCTTCGTCCAGCCCGGGGGCAAGCAGGACCTTGTAGCCGCGCCGCTCGAAGGAGCGGCCGAGGGTGCGCGCGAAAGCGTCGTCGTCCTCGATGATCAATAACAGTCGTTCGGTGTTGGGCATGCGCGCATTCTACATGCAAGACGGATGGGGCATGAAGCATGCGGCTGAAAGCCGCCCAGGAAGGCCGATGGGCACGGCGGCAGGCCGGGTGCGGCGGCCTCCCGGCCATCGGCATCACGGTCGCGGCCCGCACCTGGCGGACGCGCCGGTGTCGCGCGCATCCGACATGGCGAACAGAAGCTTGGGCTTTGCAACAGAAATTGCATATACTCAAGAATACCGCGTTTCTGTTTGTCAAACGAGTTTACCAAAGGTTAACAATGTCGCAGCCATCCTATTCGGACCTCGTCGGCTATATCGGCGAGCAATACTTCACCATTTCCTTCGACGTCCCCCTCGATGCGGCGCATCCGCCGTCGCTCGGCGCGTTCGACATCCAGATCAACGGCACCGGCGCCACCATCAGCAGCCTGGTCGTGGACAGCGCCGCGAAGACGGTGGCGATCACGCTCAGCAGCTACACGCTGCTGCCGGGCGACATCGTCGAGGTCACGTACACCGACCCGACCGGATCCAACGACCCGTTTGCCATTCAGGGCACGGACGGCGCCGACGCGGCGGGCTTCAGCCACTCCACCGTCGTCGCCACCGGCCGTCCCGGACCGTCGGCGCCCTCTACGCCGACGCTGGACATCGGCAGCGACAGCGGCCTGTCCGGAGACGGTGTCACGAACGACACGACGCCGACCGTCAGCGGTATCGCCGCGGCGAACGCCGTGGTCAAGCTGTACGACACGGACGGCACGACGATGCTGGGCTCCGTCACTGCCGACGGCGGCGGCGCCTGGTCGATCACCAGCAGCACCCTGACCGAAGGGTCGCACACCCTCAAGGCGACCCAGACCGATGGCGGCAGCAACACGTCGCCCCTGAGTACCGGACTGACCCTGAACATCGACACCACGGCCGCCGCGCCGTCCGCGCTGGGCCTCTTCACGGGCAGCGACAGCGGCAAGCTCGGCGACGGCATCACCAACGCGACCCAGCCGAAGGTCACGGGCGTCGCCGAAACGAACGCCTTCGTGCGCCTGTACGATACCGACGGCATCACCCTGCTCGG
>DAMAFT010001045.1:0-1298 GCA_031995805.1 Massilia sp. | reverse complement strand
GCACGGTCATGTTCTCGACCAGCATGAAGTGCTGGTGGACCATGCCGATGCCCAGCGCGATGGCTTCCTGGCTGGTGCGGATGTCGCGCGCCTGGCCGTCGACCAGGACTTGCCCGCTGTCGGCATTGTAGTAGCCGTACAGGATGCTCATCAGGGTCGACTTGCCGGCGCCATTCTCGCCGATCACGCCGTGGATCGAGCCCTTGGCGATCGCGAAGCTGACGTCGGCATTCGCCTGCACCGCCCCGAAGGCTTTGCTGATGTTGCGAAATTCTACGGCTGGCTGCATAGCGGTCTGGTATGAGTAAGGATTGGAGGCATTCTCGAAAAAGCGCCGCGCCGGCGTGGAACCGGCGCGGCGCGCTTCATGGGTACGTGAATCGATGGCTTACTGCGGGCACGAGCCGGCGGTGCGGTAGTCCACCACCTTGAGCTTGCCGCTGATGATGTCGGCCCTGGCGGCGGTGATGCGTTGTTCCATCGCCGCGGGGACGAGGGCGCGGTTGTTCTGGTCCAGCGCCCATTCGACGCCACCTTCCTTCAGGCCCTTGTAGGTCACGCCGGGCGTGAACTGGCCGTTCTTGGCCGCCGTGAAGGCGTCGTAGGCGGCGTTGCCGACGTTCTTGACCATCGAGGTCAGCACGGCGCCCGGCTGCACGCCGTTCTGGTTCGAGTCGACGCCGATGGCCAGCTTGCCCTTGGCCTTGGCCATCTGGATGGCGCCCAGGCCGGAGCCGCCGGCCACGGCGAACACCACGTCGGCGCCGCGGTCGAACTGCGCGCGCGCCAGTTCGCCGCCCTTGGCCGGGTCGTTCCAGGCCGCGGCCGTGGTGCCGACCATGTTCTGCTGCACCTCGACCTTCGGGTTGACGGCCTTCGCGCCCTGCACGTAGCCGCAGGCGAACGCGCGGATCAGGGGGATGTCCATGCCGCCGACGAAGCCGATCTTGCCGGATTTCGCGGCCATCGCCGCGGCGATGCCGACCAGGTAGGAGCCTTCCTGTTCCTTGAACAGGATCGAATTGATGTTCTTGCCGACCGCGTTGCCGTCGATGATCGCGAAGTGGATCTTCGGGTACTCGGCCGCGACCTTCTGCACGGCCTGGGTCTGCGAGAAGCCGATCGACACGATCAGTTCGACCTTCTTGCGCGCGAGCGCGCGCAGCACCTGCTCGGCCTGGGTATCGGTACTGGCCTGGGCTTCGAAGACCTTGAGGTTGTTTTCCTTCTTGAAGCGTTCCACGCCTTCGGAGGCGGACTGGTTGAACGACTTGTCGAACTTGCCGCCGGCATCGTAG
>DAMAFT010001044.1:0-1298 GCA_031995805.1 Massilia sp. | reverse complement strand
GAAGGGCCACAAGTCCGTCGGCGGCATGCGGGCATCGATCTACAACGCGATGCCGGTCGAGGGCGTGCAGGCCCTGGTCGATTATTTGAACGAGTTCGCCGGGCGGTAGCGTGGACGGGTTCCTCGTCCACGCGTTCAAGCGGCCGTAGAATCCCGTAGGGTGGGCACCACGTGCCCACCACGCACGCATCAACAGACACCATGACAGACAAACTCAAACCCCTGCGCGACAAGATCGATGCGATCGACGCGCAAATCCTGGACCTCCTGTCCCAGCGCGGCAAGGTCGCGCAGGAAGTCGGCCACGTCAAGGCCGAGACCATGGCCCCCGTGTTCCGCCCCGAGCGCGAAGCGCAGGTGCTGCGCGGCGTCGCCGAGCGCAACCCCGGCCCGCTCAAGGACCAGGACGTGCAGACCATCTTCCGCGAGATCATGTCGTCCTGCCGCGCGCTGGAAAAGCGCGTGACGGTCGCCTACCTCGGGCCCACCGGCACCTTCAGCGAACAGGCCGTGTTCCAGCAGTTCGGCAGCGCCGTCGAAGGGCTGCCCTGCGTGTCGATCGACGAGGTGTTCCGCGCCACCGAGGCCGGCACGGCCGAATTCGGCGTCGTCCCGGTCGAGAACTCGTCCGAGGGCGCGATCAACCGCACGCTCGACCTGCTGCTGGCCACCACCACCATCATCAGCGGCGAAGTCTCGATCCCCGTGCACCACAGCCTGATGACCAGGAGCGGCAACATGGACGGCGTCACCGTCGTATGCGCCCATTCGCAGGCCCTGGCCCAGTGCCAGGCGTGGCTGAACCAGCACTATCCGCAGCTCGAGCGCCGCGCCGTGGCGTCGAACGCCGAGGCGGCGGTGCTGGCCAGCCAGGACACGACGATCGCCGCGATCGCCAGCGAGATGGCGGGCGAGCAGTACCAGCTGGGCGTCGTGCAGGCGCACATCCAGGACGACCCGCACAACCGCACGCGCTTCGTCGTGATCGGCCGCCAGGCCACCGGCCGCTCGGGCCTGGACCGCACCTCGATCGTGCTGGCCGTGCCGAACAAGGCGGGCGCCGTCTACAAGCTGCTGGCGCCGCTGGCCACGCACGGCGTATCGATGACGCGCTTCGAATCGCGCCCGGCCCGCATCGGCACCTGGGAATATTATTTCTACGTCGACGTCGAAGGCCACATCGCCGACGAACCGGTCGCGCGCGCGCTCGACGAACTGAAGGCCAACGCCGCCTTCTTCAAGGTGCTGGGTTCCTACCCCCTTGGCCTGTAGTGGAACCTCGAAAAACCTACTGCGCG
>DAMAFT010001043.1:0-1299 GCA_031995805.1 Massilia sp. | reverse complement strand
CCCGAGTTCGCCCGCACGCTGGCGCTGCCCGAGGCGGCCGACCTGGCCGACGACGGCATCGTGCTGCTGGCGGAATCGAAGCTGGACGGCACGGCGCTGGGCAGCACGCGCATCCGCACCAACCTGGAGCGTCCGCTCGACATGGAGGAGTCGCTGGAACTGCCGGACTGGCTGCAGGGCCGGCGCCTGGTCGAGGCGACCCGTCTCGGCGTCGACGAGGGCCGCGTCGGGCGGCTGGTCAAGATGGCATTGATCAAGGCGTGCTTCATGTACTGCAAGCAGCACGAGATCGACTGGTCGGTGGCCACGGCGCGCGCCGGCGTCGACCGCCAGTACGAGCAATTGCTGTTCCGCGACGTGTTCCCCGACGCGGCGCCGATCCCGCTACGGCACGTCGGCAACCTGCCGCACCGCGTGCTGGCCTTCGAGATCGAGACCTTCGAGGAGCGCTACGCGGCGGCGCGCCACCCGTTGCTGGATTTCTTCTTCTACACGCACCACCCGGACATCGACGTGGGCACGCGCGCACCGCGACGGCCGGCCGCCACGTCGCGCGGCCGAGACGCTGCGTGCGCCGGCCTTCCAGTTTGTTGCTGCCTAGCATAATTACCAAATGACGGCATTGATGTAACACGGTATCCTTGCGCTTTATGGGCGCCCAGCCTGTACCGGGCGCCATCCGTCCCCGATACCGCCCATGCCAAAGTCCGCACCGCCGCACCGTCGTTCCCCTTTTCTTGTCGCCCAGGCGGGAATGGAGTGGGTGCTGCGGCTGTTCGCCTACTACCTCGTGCCGGCGGCGATCGGCGTCCTGTCCGTCATCGCCTTGCTGTTCTGGCATAACCAGTACAGCGCGAGCCAGGACATCGGCCTGAAGATCCAGGTCCTGACGCCGGAACAGGCCGCCAACGTGGCGACACCGGCCGCCGTCCAGGCCGCGCTGCGCCTGCGCCCGCCGGTCGACAACTTCGATACCAGGCTGTCCGAAGCGCCGGTCTGGTTCGGCTTCAACCCCGTGCGCCGGGGCGGCGGCGACGTGATCGAGTTCCCCTCGCGCCATGCGACCGGGGTGGCGTGCTGGGACGGCGCCACGCTGCAGCCGATGGGCGCCGGGGCGCGCGAACGCAGCAGCGGCGGCCTCGGCCCGGCCAAGGCCGGCTTCGCACTGCGCGCGCCGGCGCTGCCGGTGCAGGTGCTGTGCCGGGCCACCTTCGTGGGACCGGCGCGCCTGGCCGTGCGCCAGTGGACCGGCCAGGAATTCGACCTCGGTGTCGAGCAATACCACCGCAAGTCGGGCCT
>DAMAFT010001042.1:0-1299 GCA_031995805.1 Massilia sp. | reverse complement strand
CCGGCCACTGCTTCCGCGACCAGGTACTGGAAGTCTGCCCGGAGATGGCGCGCTTCTCGTCGAACCCCGGCAACGGCATGCAGCGCACCTTCGAGGGCTCCTCGCTGGAGACGATCCGCCACATGGTCGCCAGCGGCATCGGCCTGACGGTGCTGCCGCGCGCCTCGGTGCCGGACATGAAGGACCCGAACGGCATGCTGACCTTCGTCCCGTTCCAGGACCCGGCGCCGTCGCGCCGCGTGGTCATCGTCTGGCGCAAGAGCTTCACCCGGCGCGCGGCGATCGACGCGGTGGTGAACGCGGTGGCCGAGTGCCGGCTGCCGGGGGTGGAGATGGTCACGCTGCAGGCGGCGGCCTGAACACCGTCGTCGTCCCCGCCCTCGCGGGGACGGCGTGGCGGCATGCCGACACGCTACAATTCGGACTTGCACATCATCGATCCGAATTCTCCATGACCAAGCTGGCGCTGTACCTCCGCCTCGTCCGTGCCGACAAACCGATCGGCATCCTGCTGCTGCTCTGGCCCACGCTGTGGGCGCTGTGGATGGCCTCCGGCGGCCGTCCCGAACCCGTCCTCGTCGCCATCTTCGCCGTCGGCACCGCGCTGATGCGCTCGGCCGGCTGCGCCATCAACGACTATGCCGACCGCGACTTCGACCGCCACGTCAAGCGCACCGTCGACCGCCCGCTGACCAGCGGCCGCATCAAGGGCTGGGAAGCGCTGATGGTGGCCGCCGTGCTGGCCGTCGTCTCGTTCCTGCTGATCCTGCCGCTGAACGCGCTGACCAAGCAACTGTCCGTGGTGGCCGTGATCGTGGCCGGCAGCTATCCCTATTTCAAGCGCTTCTTCGCCATCCCGCAGGCCTACCTGGGCATCGCGTTCGGCTTCGGCATCCCGATGGCCTTCGCCGCCGTGCAGGGCACCGTGCCGGCCGTGGCCTGGTGGCTGCTGGTGGCGAACGTGTTCTGGGCCGTGGCCTACGACACCGAATATGCGATGGTCGACCGCGACGACGACCTCCGGATCGGCATCCGCACCTCGGCCATCACCTTCGGCCGCTACGACGTCGCCGCCGTCATGCTGTGCTACGCCGTGGCGCTGGGCATCGACCTGGCCTGCGGCTGGCTGCTGGGCCTGCGCTGGTGGTTCGTCGCGGGGGTGCTGGTCGCGGCCGGCATGGCGCTCTACCACTACACGCTGATCCGCGGGCGCGACCGCATGCGCTGCTTCGCCGCCTTCCGCCACAACAACGACCTTGATTCCGCCGTTTTCCAGGAGGCGCTGGCCGCCGATCTGGA
>DAMAFT010001041.1:0-1300 GCA_031995805.1 Massilia sp. | reverse complement strand
GGCCGGCGGGAAGGGATGGTCGCGCAGCGTGTCGGGGACCGCGAACCGGTAGGCTAGGCGCTCGCCCATGCGCACCTGCATGATCGACAGGAAATGCATGGCCACGTCCATTTCCCTGGCCACGCTCGAGTGCTCGGCGCGCAGTTCGTCCATCGCGCAGCGCAGATAGGCGATCAGGTGGTCCATCATCGCTTCGCCGCCGGCCAGGCTGCTGCGGTAGCGCTGGCGCACGTTGGCCATCGTGTTGAACAGGAAGTGGGGTTCGATCTGGGCCTGCAGGATGCGCAGCTGGGTGGCGAGCGCCTCGTCGCGCAGGGCGTCGCGCTGGCGCTCGGCGGCGAGCCTGGCCAGCTGGGCGGCAAGGGGCCGCAGCAGGTGTGCGTCGACGTACTGCATCTGCGCCGCCGCATCGAGCGGCGTCGCCGCCAGGTACAGCCGGTACGGGCCGGGACGCAGCACGCAGCGCACGCGGATTTCCTCGTCGCCGCCGGCCGGCGTATGGGCGGACACATGCAACTGCATCGGGCAGGTGGACCAGGCCAGCGTGTGTTCGACGCCGCCTGCGCGCTCGCGGCTGCGCAGCGCCGGATGGCGGCCGTACCAGACCCGTCCCAGTCCCGGCGTGCCGGCGCCGGTCAGGCGCTCCAGGTGGCGCACCAGTTCGGCGCGCACCAGGCCGGCGTCGCCGGCGACCCGGATGGTCGCGTCGCATAGCCGTCCCTCGACTGCCGCCGCCAGCACGCCGGGCGTGCGCGACAGCACATGCAGCCGCCAGGCCGTCACCAGCATCGACAGGGCCGGCAGGCACAGCACGAGGCAATACAGGCCGATATGGACTGTTTCGCTGTCCCGCAGGAATTGCCAGTATTGCAGCAGGCCGGCGCCGTGCCGCTCGTCCAGGGCGAAATCGGCGTAGACGAGGAGCGCATAGGCCATGACGCCGAAGATGGACAGTTCCACCAGCGCCTGCGCCTGCAGCAGCAGCGCATAGCGCAGGGAGGCGAGGCGTCCGCGCGGCGTGCCGGCGAGATGCAGGCACAGCCAGAAATAGCCGAGCGGGCAGGCGAGCAGGGCGACGGCCCTGACCGTTCCCAGCCCGTCGTCCCCCGCGAAGGCCCGGTCGGCCATGGGAAACAGGCCGGCCGGGAGCAGCAGGAAGCCGAGCGTCACCGTGGCGGACAGGAATGGCACGCACAGGATCGTCAGCAGCGCGACGTTGCGCAGGCTGGCGGAATGCGGCGCTGCGGACAGGCTCAACGGATTCTCCGGGAGGGGCGTCGGGCGGGTCGGTGCATTCCGC
>DAMAFT010001040.1:0-1301 GCA_031995805.1 Massilia sp. | reverse complement strand
CGAGCGCCAGGCCGCGCGCATCTGGGAATCGGCGGCCGGCTACGCGCCCACGATCGGCATCCTGGGCGCCGTGCTGGGCCTGATCCACGTGATGGAAAACCTCAGCGATCCGTCGCGCCTGGGCGCCGGCATCGCCATCGCCTTCGTTTCCACCGTGTATGGCGTGGGCCTGGCCAACCTGTTCTTCTACCCGGCCGGCAACAAGATCAAGGGCATCGTCACCGAGCGCGTGGCCCAGTACGAGATCCTGGCCGACGTGTTCCACGACCTCGCCACCGGCGACTACACGCGCGTCATCGAGGAGCGCATCGGCTGCCTGCTCAGCGAGCCTTGACCGCCATGGCGCGCCGCAAGCCCTACCAGCAGGACGAGGAAAACCACGAGCGCTGGCTGATTTCCTATGCCGACTTCATCACGCTGCTGTTCGCCTTCTTCGTCGTGATGTACGCCGTCTCCGTCGTCAACATCGGCAAGTACACGGTGCTGTCGGAAGCGCTGGGCGACGCCTTCGGCGGCCGCGGCGCCGCGGTCAAGACCAATACCCAGGTCGAGCTGGAAGCGCTGCCGCTGTCGAACATCATCGCGCGCAAGCGCGCCGAGGCGGCCAGGCGCGACCGCGAGCGCCTGGACCTGCTGGCGCGCAAGCTCGACAGCGTGATGGCGCCGCTGGTGCGCAGCGGCAAGGTGCGCGTGACGCAGACGGCGCGCGGCGTCACCATCGAGATCAACGCCAGCGTGCTGTTCGACGAAGGCCAGGCCGCGCTGGGCGCGAACGCGCGCGAGACGCTGCAGGCCGTGGCCGAGGTCATGAAGGACGACCCGCACGCGATCGAGGTCGAGGGCCATACCGACGACCGGCCGATCAGCAATCCCCTGTTCCCGTCCAACTGGGAACTGTCGGCGGCGCGCGCCAGCACCGTGGTGCGCCTGTTCGCCGAAAGCGGCGTGCCCGAGCGCCGCCTGGCCGCCGTCGGGCGCGCCGCCAACGTCCCGCTCGCGCCCAACACCGACGAGGCGGGCCGGGCGCGCAACCGGCGCGTGGCCATCACCATCCTCACCGGCGAGACGCCGGCCGTGCCGTAACCCGGCAATCCGTTCCCATCGCATAGAATGACGTCCGTCATCGCACAATCGGGCGCGCCGCGCGGCCGTTCGTGCGCATAATCGCAACCTGGATACGGAGTCCGAATGCAAAGAAGAACGATATTGTCTGCCGCCTCGAGCCTGGTGCTGGCCGGCGCGCTGGCCGGCTGCGCCGCCCGCGCGCCGGACGAGGGAACTGCAGCAAACCAAGGAAACCA
>DAMAFT010001039.1:0-1302 GCA_031995805.1 Massilia sp. | reverse complement strand
GCCTGCAGGTGCTCGACCTGGGCACGCGCAAGCTGGGCGCGGCGGTTGCGCTGGGCGAATCGCCGGAAGGCGTGTCGATGTCGCCGGATGGCCGCTGGGTGGTGGCGGCCGTCGAAGGCAAGAACGAGATCGCCGTGACCGACACGCGCAGCAATACCCTGGCGTTTTCCATCAAGGTACACGGCAAGAACCCGGAGCATGCCGTGTTCAGCCCGGACGGGCGCCTGCTGCTCGTCAGCGCGGAAGAAGGCGAAGCGGTCGACGTCGTCGACTTCGCCGCGCGCAAGCAGGTGGCCCAGGTGGCCGTCGGCGCGCGCCCGCGCGGCATCGGCTTCCTGCCCGACGGCAGCCGCGCCTACGTCGCCGCCGAGAATGCGAACGAAGTGTTCGTCATCGACACCGCCAGGCACGCCGTCATCGCCCGCGTCAAGGCCGGCCTGCGCGCCAACGGCATCGCCGTGCATCCTGGCGGCCGCGAAGTCTATGTCTCGAACGGCGGCGACGCCAGCGTCGCCGTGATCGATACCGCCAGCAACCGGGTGGTGGCCACGATCCCTGTCGGCCAGCGTCCCTGGAACATGGCGCTGACGCCCGACGGCGCCAAGCTCTACGTCGCGAACGGGCGCTCGGACAGCGTCTCGGTGATCGACACGGCGCGCCGCGCCAAGCTGCGCGACGTCGCGGTCGGCAAGCTGCCCTGGGGCGTGGCGATCAGATAGCCAGATCGTCACGTCATCCCGACGTCCACGCTGACGGCGCGCCGTACGTCCACGGCCGCCGGCAGCGCGGCCGGTCCGTCCAGCAGCGCCAGTACCAGGCCGGCCGGATTGCAGCCGATCGAGGCATGCAGGCCCGCGTACGCGGCGGTCAGGCGGGGATTCACGTCGAGCACCACGGCGCCCCGCGCGGTCAGCACGAAGTCGACCCCGACATACCCCCACAGGCTGGGGATGGCCGCCGCCACCTGCCGGGCCAGGCGCGCCAGCGTGCCGTCGTCGTCGGCCAGGCCGTTCACGATGCTGCCCATGAAATGGAAGCGGTTGTCGCGCATCGCCACCCGCTCCTGGTTGCAGGCCAGGACCTGGGCCACGCCGTCGCAACAGAGCAGCGACAGGCTGCCCAGCTTGCCGGCGACAAAGGGCTGCAGCACATAGCCTTCCACCGCGCTGGCGCGGATCCAGGCCAGCGCCGCGCCGCGGTCGCTGAACAGGCGCGTATCCAGGCAGCCGGCGCCGTCGTCGGGCTTGACCACCCAGGCGCCGGCCCCTTCGGGCAGGTTCGCATGCGGACTGTAGGTCGGCA
>DAMAFT010001038.1:0-1306 GCA_031995805.1 Massilia sp. | reverse complement strand
ACGTGATGGTGACGGCGCTCGGGCTGATCGCCACCGGCCTGGCCTGCGTGCGCCAGGTCTCGGCATTCTGGCAACTGGTGCTGCTGCTCGGCGTCGTGCTGGGCGTCGGCTCCGGCATGACGGCGCTGGTGCTGAACGCGGTCGTGTCGAACCGCTGGTTCGAGCGCCGCCGCGGCCTCGTGATGGGCCTGCTGACGGCCAGTTCCGCCACCGGCCAGCTGGTCTTCCTGCCGCTCGGCACCTGGCTGATCGAGCAGGGCGGCTGGCGCATGGCGCTGCTGCCGGTGATGGCGAGCTGCGTGCTGGTCGCCGCCGCCGCCTTCCTGCTGGTGCGCGACCATCCGCAGGAACTCGGCCTGCATCCCTATGGCGCCGATCCGGCCGCGCCGCTGGTCGTCCCGCCGCGCCTGCCGGTGTCGATCGCGACGCCGTTCCGCGCGCTGGCCTCGGTGCGCGGCGACCGCGTATTCTGGGTCCTGTTCGGCAGCTTCTTCATCTGCGGCCTGAGCACCAACGGCCTGATCCAGAGTCACTTCATCTCGCTGTGCGGCGACGCCGGCCTGGGCGCGATTCCCGCGGCGTCCGTGCTGGCGATGATGGGCGCCTTCGACCTGGTCGGCACCGTCCTGTCGGGCTGGCTGTCCGACCGCTACGACAGCCGGTATCTGCTGTGCTGGTACTACGCGCTGCGCGGGTTGTCGCTGGCCTGGCTGCCGTCGGCCGACTTCACGCTCACGGGGCTGTCGCTGTTCGCCATTTTCTATGGCCTGGACTGGATCGCGACGGTGCCGCCGACCGTACGCCTGGCGGCCCAGAACTACGGCAAGGAGCGCGCCGCGATGGTGTTCGGCTGGGTATTCGCCGGCCACCAGCTGGGCGCGGCGGTGGCGGCCTACGGGGCGGGGCATATCCGCACCGTGACGTTCAGCTACAGTCCGGCGGTGTACGTGGCGGCCGGGGCGTGCGGGGTGGCGGCGTTGATGGTGCTGATGGCGCGGCGGCGGTCGGGCGACGTGCCCGGGACGATGCCGTCTCCCGCGCAATGAAAACGAGAGCGTGCCGGCAGGGTGGGCACGGGGGGGGTGGGGAAGGGGGGGGGGGGGGCTGCGGATTTCGAGCCGGCTCAGCCGATGAACGAATCGAACTGCATGTCGAACTCCTGCAACGCCTTCTGCGCGTTCTGCATCTTCTTGCGGAATTCGGGCCCGCGCTGCAGCGCCAGGCCGACGGCCAGCACGTCGATCACGACCAGGTAGGCCAGGCGCGCCGAGATCGGCGTGTAGGGGTCGGTGTTGAACACCAGGTC
>DAMAFT010001037.1:0-1307 GCA_031995805.1 Massilia sp. | reverse complement strand
TCCCACGGGGTGGCGGCGGAGACCGAGAACGCCAGGTACAGCGAAGAGGTGATGCCGATCAGCGACATCCAGAAGTATTTCTCGCCCGAGCGCATGCCCTCGGGATCCTTGTAGACCACCTTGCGGTAGTCGTCGACCCAGCCGATCGCGCCGAAGCCGAGGGTGACCACCAGCACCGGCCAGATCAGGCGGTTCGACAGGTCGCACCACAGCAGCGTGGAGACGGCGATGGAAATCAGGACCAGCACGCCGCCCATGGTCGGGGTGCCATGCTTCTGCAGGTGGGTCTGCGGGCCGTAGGTGCGCACGGCCTGGCCGACCTTCAGGTCGGTCAGCTTGCGGATCACGGCCGGGCCGCACAGCAGGCCGATGGTGATCGCGGTAATGGTCGCGAACACCGCCCGGAAGGTGATGAAGTTGAAGATGCGCAGCGGACCGATATAGTCCTGGAAGTATTGTGCGAGCCAAAGCAGCATAGTCTTAGTGGGCGTCCTTGCCAGTGTTGGTTGATGCGGTCAGGTGCAGGACGGCGCGCTCCATCTTCATGAAGCGCGAGCCCTTCACCAACACAGTTGCGTCGGATTTGCTGCCCAGTCTTTGATCCAGTGCTGCCAATAATTCGTCGAACTGCTCGTAGTGTTGCGCTCCCGACCCGGTCATGTGGCGTGCCAGCACGCCGGTCGCGAGCACGGCGTCGATGCCCTTCTGCTGGGCATAGACGCCGATTTCCTGGTGAAACTCCGGTCCCTGCGTGCCGACTTCGCCCATGTCGCCCAGCACCAGGATGCGCGGCGAAGGAGACTGCGCCAGCACGTCGATGGCGGCGCGCACCGAATCCGGGTTGGCATTGTAGGTGTCGTCGATCACGGTGGCGCCGCACGCGGCCTGCTTGCGCTGCAGGCGGCCGCTGACGGGCGCGAACGCTTCCAGGCCGCGCACGATGGCGTCGACCTGGATGCCGGCGGCCAGCGCGCAGGCGGCGGCGGCCAGGGC
Source organism: Massilia sp. (assembly GCA_031995805.1). Taxonomy (GTDB): domain Bacteria; phylum Pseudomonadota; class Gammaproteobacteria; order Burkholderiales; family Burkholderiaceae_D; genus Telluria. The sequence continues at coordinate 314 of DAMAFT010001037.1, read as the reverse complement.
ATTGCGGACGTTGTGGGCGCCGGCGGCGGCGAGCCTGATCGTGAACGCCAGGCTTTCGCCTCCGCGCGGGAACGACGCGGCGACGCGCAGGTCGTTGCCGAAGCTGTTCGGCACGTACGTCGCGCGCACGTCGCAATCGTCGCCCAGGCCGAAGGTCAGCAGCGCGCGCTCCCCGGCCAGCCCGCGCCACAGCGCCGTGTACTCGTCGTCGCCCGGAAACACGGCCACGCCATCCGCCGGCAGGGCCGCCAGCACCGCGCCGTTCTCGCGCGCCACCGCTTCCACGGTGTGCATGAATTCCTGGTGCTCGCGCT
>DAMAFT010001036.1:0-1309 GCA_031995805.1 Massilia sp. | reverse complement strand
TGGAACACCGCGAAGTCAGCGGCTACGACCGTCCGGGCCAGTTCGAGCAATCGGGCTACTCGAGCGACCTGGCCGGCAACTCGACCTACGGCCGCTATACCGTCAAGGAGGCGTACCTCGAAGTCGCCGTCCCGCTGCTGAAGAACAAGCCGCTCGCGGAACTGCTGTCGATCGACGTGGCGACCCGTCACTCCGACTACAGCAACTTCGGCAAGACCACCAACAGCAAGTTCAGCTTCATGTGGAAGCCGGTCAAGGACGTGCTGGCCCGCGGCACCATCGCCGAAGGCTTCCGCGCCCCGACCGTGGGTGACACCTTCGGCGGCGGCCAGCAGACCTTCGACAGCTACATCGACCCGTGCGACAGCGTCTACGGCGAAGCAGCCAAGAACCCGACCGTGGCGAGCCGTTGCGTCGCCGCCGGCGTCCCGGCCAACTTCCGCCAGCTGAACCAGAACAGCGCCCCGATCACCAGCTCGGGCGGCGCCCAGTCGCCGTACCCGTTCCAGTCGGGCGCCGGCAACACCTCGCTGCGTCCGGAAACGGCGATCAGCAAGACCCTGGGCATCGTCTACAGCCCGTCGTGGCTGCCGGGCGCCTCGGCGTCGCTGGACTGGTACAAGGTCAACGTCAACAATCGCATCACCGCGATCGACGCGAACTTCGTGACCAGCCAGTGCTACACCGAGAACGTCGGCTCGTTCTGCTCGTCGATCGTGCGTGACCCGATCACCCACGAGATCACCTACCTGGAGCGCGGCAACGCCAACCTGGGCCGCCTGGAAACCTCGGGCATCGACGTGGCACTGAGCTACCGCTTCCCGATGACCCAGTACGGCCGCTTCGGCGTCCGTGCCGACGGCACCTACCTGAACTCGTACAAGTCGCGCAGCGAAGATGGCGCCGACTGGCAGGAATACGCCGGCGAGTTCCTGTACAACCGCGTGAAGGCCAACGTGTCGCTGGACTGGAGCATGGGCAACTGGGGCGCCACCTGGACCACCCGCTACTTCAGCCCGATCAAGGACCAGTGCTGGGATTCGGAAACCGAGTGCAGCATGCCTGACTTCGAGGCAAGCTGGGGTACCGGCGCCAACAAGCAGGGCGCCCTGGTCTACCACGACGTCAACCTGAACTACAAGACCCCGTGGAAGGGTCAGATCCAGTTCGGCATCAACAACCTGTTCGACAAGAAGCCGCGCATCACGTACCAGGCGTACATCTCCGGCTACACCTCGTCGTCCTCGGTGGATGCCGACAAGCCGATCGACCGCTTCTTCTACGTGCGCTACAACCAGGCCTTCTGATG
>DAMAFT010001035.1:0-1311 GCA_031995805.1 Massilia sp. | reverse complement strand
CGATCGCCTTCTTCTTCATGGGCGTGATCCTGTTCGGCATCGGCCTGGTGGGCGAATACGTCGGCCGGATCTACCAGCAGGTACGGGCGCGGCCGCGCTACGTGGTGGCGACCGTGCTGCAGGGCGTGCCCGAAGACAGGGACGACGACGGCAGCATCGAGAAGCGCGAAGTGGTGCGCTGACTTCCCGATTGCCGCATACCTCAACATCGTCGTTCCCGCCTTCGCGGGAACGACGAAATCTTACCGAAATCATCCCATGCCCCATCCCCGCAAACGCGCCATCGTCTTCGCCTACCACAACGTCGGCGTGCGCTGCCTGAAAGTCCTGCTGGCCGGCGGCGTCGACGTCGCCCTGGTCGTCACCCACCAGGACAGCGCCGACGAGAACATCTGGTTCGAATCCGTGCTGTCGCTGTGCGAGGCCGAAGGCATCCCCTGCGTCACGCCGGACGACGCCAGATCGCCCGAGCTGCTCGCGCGCATCCAGGCGCTGCGACCGGACCTGATGTTCAGCTTCTATTACCGCCACATGCTGCCGCAGGCCATCCTGGACGTGGCGCCGGCCTATAACATGCACGGCTCGCTGCTGCCGGCCTACCGCGGCCGCGCGCCCGTCAACTGGGCCGTGCTGCACGGCGCCACGGCAAGCGGCGCGACGCTGCACGAGATGACCGCCAAGCCCGACGCCGGCGCCATCGTGGCGCAGCAGATGGTGCCGATCCTGCCGGACGATACGGCCTTCGAAGTCTTCGGCAAGGTCACCGTGGCCGCCGAGCTGGCGCTCTACCACGTGCTGCCGGCGCTGCTGGACGGCCACGCGCCGCGCACGCCGAACGACCTGACGCAGGGCGGCTACTTCGGCGGGCGCAAGCCGGAAGACGGCCGCATCGACTGGAGCAAGCCGGCGCAGGAGGTCTACAACCTGCACCGCGCCGTCGCGCCGCCCTACCCCGGCGCCTTCACCGACGCCGGTGCCCGCCGCTACACGATCGAACGCGCCCGCCTGGCCGCCGGCCCCGCCCCGCGCGGTGTGGCGCCCGGCCTTGCCGTCGTGGATAATGCGATCGTCGGCATCTGCGGCGACGGCCGCATGCTCGCCATCCACAGCCTGCTGGCCGACGGCTCGCGCATTTCCCCGACGGAACTGCAAGCGCAACTGGCACAGACCGAACCACGATAACACCGGATCCATCGACCAAGACATCATGAAAAAAGTCCTCATCCTCGGCGTCAACGGCTTCATCGGCCACCACTTGTCCAAGCGCATCCTCGAGACCACCGACTGGGAAGTCTATGGCATGGACATGCA
>DAMAFT010001034.1:0-1314 GCA_031995805.1 Massilia sp. | reverse complement strand
GATGGCCAGGCAGGTGCCCTTCAGCGGAAAGCGCTTCTGGGTCTGGCCCAGGCCGATTTCCTGGCGCACCATGCCCATCAGGTCTTCGGCATCGGCGCGGTCGTGGATCGTGAACGCGGGGTCCAGGCCGATGCGGCCGGCGTATTCGCGCAGCAGGCGTGCGCCGATGCCGTGGAAGGTGCCAGCCCAGGGCAGGCTGGCGAACGCCTGCGACGAGGTGCCGAACAGGCGCTGCAGCACCCCGGCCGCGCGCTGCCCCATCTCGCCCGCGGCGCGGCGCGAAAAGGTCAGCAGCAGGATGCGCTGCGGATCGGCGCCGGACTGGATCAGGCGCGCGACCCGGTGCGCCAGCGTATTGGTCTTGCCGGAACCGGCGCCGGCCACGACCAGCAGCGGACGCGGCGCCGGCGCGCCGATGTCGTGCTCGACGGCGGCGCGCTGTGCGGCGTTGAGGCTGGCGAACGGATCGCGGACATCGGCTGCATTGGGCTGGACAGCGGATTCGGCAGGGGTGACGGTAACGGTAGACATGGACATGCTGGAAAGATGACTCGACTGTACATTTATCCAGTATGCTTGTGCAAGCAGGACGATCGAACGGCGCTGGCGGGTGTAGCGAAATGGCATCGGCGCGGCCGGCCGGCCTTCGCCGGGCGCAACCGTGGCACGCCAAGTACATGGTTTTAAAGGGATTGATCAGATATCCACAAAAATTGTGGAAAAGCTTGTGGACAAACACCTACTTGACACGCTGGAAGCGAGGCGGAATGCGGCTTTCAACAAGTTGCCCGTTGCGCGGGCAGTGCCCGGACCACGTAAAATCAAGGGTTTACGAAGTCAAGTAGCGCACAGATCAAAAAAATATGCAAGATGAACACAAGAAATTTTTGTGTATAACCTTGGCGGCGCGCACGCCCGGCGCGGTGCACGACGCCGTCAGGCCGACCACGCGCGCCGGCGTCCCGGCTGGGTCAGCACGCGCTCGACGACGTCGCTCGGCACGGCTTGGGAACGCAGGTACTCCACCGCCGTCATCGTATTGCTGCGCTGCCGGAGCGCGATACCCAGGTCGACCACTTCCTGCATGTGGAGGTCGCGGCGCTGGTAGTTGACGGTCATTTGTTCGTCGTCCTGCTCGAGGATGTCCTGATTCATCGCGGTTCCCGGCTTGGTGGAGGATAAAAGTCTGGCGCCTAACGAGTATTTGCCAAGACGAGCCAAAGTCAAGGCGAATTTCGCACAGCGGCATGAATTCTTCATGACATCAGCGCTTCATGACATCGGCGTTTCATGACGACAGCGGTGCTCGTCCCG
>DAMAFT010001033.1:0-1315 GCA_031995805.1 Massilia sp. | reverse complement strand
GGATGGGTGCGGTTTTCAGGCATGCCGCATGGGGCAAATGATATTTACGACATCAAAGTGTTGGAAATGCGCACCAATCAGGCCACCCCATGCACCAAAAGTCATGGCCTGTGCACACAACCAGTACAATTTCAAAGATATTTCCATGTGGAATTTTCTGGACAAGGACAATGATGGGACTGTTTAGCAACCTCAACATCGGCAAGCGCCTGGCGATCGGCTTCTCCGTGACCCTGGCGATGGCGGTGCTGATCGCCGGCTTCGCCATGTCGCGCCTGCAGGAAGCAGCCGACCACACCAGCGCCGTGCTGGCAGCGCCGCTGGCCAAGGAACGCCTGGTCACCGAGTGGTACATGCAGATCTTCGGCGCCGTGCGCCGCACCGCCGCGATCGCCAAGAGCAGCGATCCGTCGCTGAACGCCTATTTCAAGGACGACTCCGCCGCCACCGGCAAGCGTTCCGCCGACCTCGTCAAGCAGATCGAGCCGCTGATCGCGGCCGGTGCGGAAAAGGCGCTGTGGGACCGCATCGGCGAACTGCGCAAGGCATACACGAGCGCGCGCGACGCCGTCACCAAGGCCAAGGCCGACGGCAACGTCGAAGAAGCCGCGCAAATCCTCGACGGCAAGTTCACCCCGGCCGCCAAGGCCTACCAGGACGCCGTGCAGGAACTGGTGACGCTGCAGCAGGCCAACATCACCAAGGCCGCCGCCGCCCTGCAGGCCGATACCGCCGGCAACCGCACGCTGATCATGGTACTGACCGGCATCGCCGTGGCGCTGGGCGCCGCCAGCGCGGTCATGCTCACGCGCGGCATCGTCGGCCCGATCCGCGAAGCGGTGCGGGTGGCCGAGACCGTCGCCGGCGGCGACCTGACCCACCGCATCGAAGCGTCGACCGACGACGAGACCGGCGCCCTGCTGCGCGCCCTCGCGCACATGAACGACAGCCTGGTGCGCATCGTGACCGACGTGCGCGGCGGCACCGATGCGATCCACGGCGCCGCCGGCGAAATCGCCAGCGGCAACCTGGACCTGTCCGGCCGCACCGAACAGCAGGCCGCCGCGATCGAGGAAACCGCCGCCTCGATGGCCCACCTGACCGATACCGTGCGCCAGAACGCCGACAACGCGCGCCAGGCCAACCAGCTTTCCATCGCCGCCTCGAACATCGCCAACGAAGGCGGCAACGTGGTCGGCGAAGTGATCCTGACGATGGGCGCCATCAACGAATCGTCCAGGAAGATCGTCGACATCATTTCCGTCATCGACGGCATCGCCTTCCAGACCAATATCCTGGCGCTGAACGCGGCCGT
>DAMAFT010001032.1:0-1321 GCA_031995805.1 Massilia sp. | reverse complement strand
ATGTGGGCAACTGAATGCCGCGCGGGCTCCGCCCGTGCGCGCCGCCTGCGCCGCGCCGCCCGGGGCACCACCGCCATCGAGTTCGCGCTGCTGGCCCTGATGTTCTTCGCCTTCGTGTTCGGCACGCTCGAGGTGGCGCGCCTGCTCTACCTGTACAACACGCTGCAGGAAGTGACGCGCCGCGCCGCCGTGCAGGCCGCCGTCACCTACCCGCGCGACACGGCCGGCATCGCGCAGCTCAAGCGCGACGCGGTGTTCCGCAGCACGGCCGGCGGGCTGCTGCTCGGCGCGCCGGTGACGGACAGCCACGTCCGCATCGAATACCTGGCGCTGACGCGGGCGGCGCAGGGCAATGCCTTGACCATGACCCCGATTCCCGACGCCTCCCTGCCGAGCTGCGCGGCGCAGAACCGCCTGATCTGCATGGGCAACCCGAATGCGGCGAACTGCATCCGCCTCGTCCGGGTGAGCATCTGCGACCCCGCCGTCACCGCTACCTGCCGGGCCGCGACCTCGAGCATGCTGATGCCGCTCGTCGACACCGGCCAGTCCGCGCCGCTGGACCTGCGCGTGACGCTGCACAAGGCCACGACCATCGCCACGGTGGAATCGCTCGGCTACCAGCCCGGCTCGCCGCCCTGCGCGGAACCGGCCGGGACGCCCTGAGTCCGCCCGCCGACCTCCGCCGCCGGCCATCTCCCGCCGCACCAGCCCGCCGCCGCCAGCGGCGGCGCCCCGTCCTTCCCTGCCGTCGTCCCCGATCAGCCAGGCCGATGCGGCAACCTTGTCGAATTAATGCAACGTTGCCGCGAAATTTTGAAAAAATTGCAAATTTGGAACCTCGGTTCCACTATGATGACATCATGAACGGAAATCGAATTTCGTTTCGTCATAAACGCATTTAACAAAACGATTGGACGGCCAGGCGGACCGTCACGGAGAGCAGATGAAGACCAAGATGACAGTGGCAGCGCGCGCCGTCCGCGGCGCGGTACTCGGGGGTGCATGGATGGCGGCCGGTGCGCTGGCCGGCCAGGCGGTGGCCCAGGAAACGGCGCCGGACGCCGTGCAACCTGCGGCGACCGCCACGGGCAATACGATGGCGACGGTGGAAATCACGGGTTCCGCGATCCGCCGCGTGCAGGCCGAAACGGCGCTGCCGGTGCAGACCGTCACGCGCGCCGAGATCGAGAAGGCCGGCGTGACCACCGCGGCCGAACTGATGACGCGCATCTCGTCCAACGTCGGCGGCCTGAGCGACGGCGCCAGCATCAACGTGGGCGGCGACCAGCGCGGCTTCAACAGCGCCAACCTGCGCGGC
>DAMAFT010001031.1:0-1328 GCA_031995805.1 Massilia sp. | reverse complement strand
GGTCGACGAGCCCACGCCGATCATGCCGGCCGCCAGCAGCAGCATCGGGAAGCTGCCGGCCACCGACAGCAGGCCGACGCCGAACAGGGTCACGCACATGCCGACCGGCAGCAGGAAGGGAATCGGGTGCTTGTCGGTGTACAGGCCGATCCACGGTTGCAGCAGCGAGGCCGTGCACTGGAAGGTGAGGGTGATCAGGCCGACCTGGGTGAAGCTGAGCGCGAATTGCTGCTTGAGCAGCGGGTAGATCGACGGCAGCACGGCCTGCACGCAATCGTTCAGCAGGTGGATCAGGGCCACCGAGAACAGGATCTGCATGACGGTGCCGGACGCGGCAGAAGGAGCGGCAGGTGCGGCAGGTGCGGCAGGCGCGGCGGCGCCGGTGCGGGCGCCGGTGGAAGGGGAAGGCATGGAAGACATTGCGGTAATTTTCGTGAACGTCGGGGCAGTGTAATATGGACGATCCGAATATATCTTCCATTTTTCGTCGCCAAAGTGACACTCGCATCGTCCCCGCGCTACCTGCAGAAGTTCGAGGCGCTGCCGCGCAGCGTCACCGCCGTGCCGTCCGCGGCGGCGCACGGCGAACTGGTCGCCGCCCACAGCCACCCGTGGGTGCAGCTGCTGTACGCCAGCGAGGGCGTGATGCGCGTGCGCACGGCATTCGGCGTGTGGATCATCCCGCCGCGGCGCGCCCTCCTGATCGCGCCGGGCGTCGTGCACGAGCTGACGATGCTCAGCCGGGTCATCCAGCGCACGCTGTACATCGAGACGGACGCCGCGGGCGCGGCCGGCGCGCCGGTGGCGGGTTGCCAGGTGGTCGAGGTCAGTCCGCTGCTGCGCGAGCTGATCCTGGCGCTGTCGGCCGAGCCGGTCGACTATCCGCCGGGCGGACGCGGCGACTACCTGGCGCGCCTGATCCTGCTGGAACTGGGCGCGATGGAGACGGTGCCGATGGCCGTGCCGTGGCCGCGCGACCGCCGCCTGCAGGCACTGTGCACCGACATCATGGCGCATCCCGGCAGCCCGCGGACGCTGGAAGACCGCGCCTTCGACGCCGGCGCCAGCGCGCGCACGCTGATCCGCCTGTTCCCGAAGGAGACCGGACTGCACTACCGCCAGTGGGTGCAGCAGGTGCACCTGGCGCATGCCTTCGAGATGCTGGCGCGCGGGGAAAGCGTCGGCGCCATCGCGCGCACGCTCGGCTACGCCAGCCCGAGCGCCTTCACCAGCATGTTCCGGCGACTGCTGGGCCGTACGCCGCAGCACTACCTGTCGGAGTGGAAGGCGCGCGCCTGAGCGTCGGGGAAGGAAGAAAGGGGGGAGGC
>DAMAFT010001030.1:0-1328 GCA_031995805.1 Massilia sp. | reverse complement strand
AAGCCATGCTCGACGAAAGCCCGCTGGACCGCTATCCGACCCGGCGCCCCGCCCTGCCCGCGTTCTGGAAGCCGGGCGGCTGGCACCGTCCAGTGCTCATGGACGGCAAGGCCCTGCCCGATGCCGCGCTCGACGTGCTGGGGACGATGATGGCGTTCCCGACCAACGAGGAAACCTATGCGGGCCTGTACCAGGTGAAGGATGCCTGCACGCCGCAAAGCCTGGCCGACTTCGCCTGGGACTGCTTCTCGGCATGGCTCAACGCCTCGGCCCCGGCCAAGGAAGGCTGGGCGCTGCAGTGCCTGGGCCTGTTCGGCACCGACGACACGGCGCGCAAGCTCACGCCGTTCATCCGCGCCTGGCCGGGCGAAGCCGCCCATGCGCGCGCCGTCGCCGGCCTCGACGTGCTGGCCGCCATCGGCACCGACGTGGCGCTGATGCTGTTGAACGGCATCGCCCAGAAGGTCAAGTTCAAGGGCTTGCAGGACAAGGCCCGCGAAAAGATCCTCGCCGTCGCCGAGGCGCGCGGCCTGAGCCAGGAAGAGCTGGAAGACCGCCTCGCGCCCGACCTGGGACTCGACGAGCAGGGCAGCATGCTGCTCGACTTCGGCCCGCGCGCCTACAAGGTCGGCTTCGACGAGTCGCTCAAGCCCTACGTGCGCGAATGGCAGGACGGCAAGGCCGGCGCGCGCCTGCCGGACCTGCCCAAGCCGAAGAAGACCGACGACGCGGCGCTGGCCGCGCAGGCGGTCGAGCGCTTCAAGCTGCTCAAGAAGGATGCGCGCACCATCGCCGGCCAGCAGGTACTGCGCCTCGAACTGGCGATGTGCGCGCGGCGCCGCTGGACCCCGGCGGTGTTCGCCGAGTTCATCGCCGGCCATCCGCTGGTGCGCCACCTGGTGCGCCGCCTGGTGTGGGGCGTGTATGCGATGCCGCTCGAGACCGGCGGCGAAGGCGACGACCGGGAAACCCGCGTGGCCGGCTACGGCGGCAGGCTGCTGGCCTGCTTCCGGGTGGCCGAGGACGGCGAATACACGAGCGCGGCGGACGATCCGTTCGACCTGCCGGAAGGCGAGGACATCAAGGTCGGCCTGCCGCACGCGCTGGAGCTGCCCGCCGACCAGGCGGCCGACTTCGGCCAGCTGCTGGCCGACTACGAACTACTGCAACCGTTCGCGCAACTGGGCCGCGACACCTATGTGCTGGGCGACGACGAGCGCGCCACCGACAAGCTGCTGCGCTGGAAAGGGGTCAAGGTCCCGACCGGCAAGATCCTCGGCCTGTCGAACATCGGCTGGCGCCGCGGTCCGGCCCAGGACAGCGGCTGC
>DAMAFT010001029.1:0-1329 GCA_031995805.1 Massilia sp. | reverse complement strand
AAATCGTCGACGGCCAGCGCTACGGCGACGATTTCAGCAATGGCTGCAGCGCGCGCATCCCGTCGTACGCGACCTTCGACGCGCGCTACGCGATCAAGCTGGGCAGCTGGGAACTCGCCGCGACCGGCCTGAACCTGGCCGACCGCCACTACTTCAGCAACGCCTTCAGCTGCCGCGCGGGCATCTACCCGAGCGACGGCCGCCAGCTGAAACTGTCGGCCCGCTACGACTTTTAACCCACCTCAAACCGGGGTCAGAGCCGGGGTCAGAGCCCGATTTTGGGCAATTTCCTTAAACCGGGCTCTGACCCGGGCTCTGACCCCGGTGTTGGTGACATCGGTAAGCAAATGCAAAAATAAGCCTGCGCTAAGGTTGGACGGCCAAAAAGTGGTAATCTCGCGGTCGTTCGCCTAACTACCCGAGAAGGATTCCCATGCGTTCCCTGCGTTTTGCCCTGATTGCCGCCAGCCTCGTCGCCAGCACCGCGTTCGCTTCGCCGACCGACCCGAAGAACGGCGTCGAGTACACGACGCTCGCCCAGCCGCAGCCGGTGCAGGCCGCGGGCAAGAAGGTCGAGGTGATCGAGTTCTTCATGTATCACTGCCCGCATTGCAACGCGCTGGAACCGACCTTCGAGCAATGGGTCAAAAAGCAGGGTGACAACATCGTCCTGCGCCGTATCCACATCCCGGCCACCGGCCCCAACGATCCGGAAGCCCACCTGTACCTGACCCTGGAAGCGCTGGGCAAGGTCAACGAAATGCACGCCAAGGTGTTCAAGGCCATGCACGTCGATCGCATCCGCCTGACCAAGGACGACGTGATCATCGATTGGGTGTCGAAGAACGGCATCGACCGCAAGACCTTCACCGACGCCTGGAACTCGTTCGGCGTGACGACCAAGCTGCGCCGCCTGCAGCAGACCGTGGCCGACTACAAGGTCGACGGCGCGCCGACCGTCGTCATCGACGGCAAGTATGTGACGTCGCCGGCGGTGGTTTACAACTCGGTCAAGACCAACAACGAGCAGGTGCTGTTCCAGGCCACGCTGCAAGTCATGGACGCGCTGGTCGCGCAGGCGGCCAAGTCGAAATAAGACACTGAACGATGAGCGATATCGAAGGCAAGATCCTGAGGATCTACGACAAGTCCAAGCCGGAAGACGAGGACTTGTACGACACCAGCAACGTCAACCACCTGGCCTGGTGCCTGGTGGTGCTGTTTGCCGGCCTCGCCATCTGGCTGTCCATCGCCCTCGTGAACGCGGAAAACCAGCGTAATGCCCTCGCGACGGGCAAGTGCCAGGATCCATTGTTCAAGGGCGAGATC
>DAMAFT010001028.1:0-1329 GCA_031995805.1 Massilia sp. | reverse complement strand
CGACCGAGGGCGGCCACCGCGCGGGCCAGCGGCTCGGCCTGCTGGCGGGGCCGGGTGATGACGACCGTGTCAGGCATCGCCGGCGGCGTCGGCCTTGCATTCGGCCAGGATGCCGGCCGCGTCCTGTTGTTCGAGCAGGTGCGAGACCTGCTCGCCCAGCGCTTCCGGCAGCGCCGCCGGGCCCGACGCGCTGGCCACCGCGTGGCGGCGGCCGTCCGGCGTGCCGACCATGGCGCGCAGTTCCATCGTGGCGCCGTCGACGGTGGCGTGGGCGGCCAGCGGGATCTGGCAGCTGGCGCCGAAGAAGCGCGACACCTGGCGTTCGGCGCGCACGGCGTGCGCGGTGTGCTCGTGGTTCAGCGGCGACAGCAGCGCCGTCAGGTCGACGCCGTCGGCGCGCGGCCCGGCCACGATCTCGATCGCCATCGCGCCCTGGCCGGCGGCCGGCAGGCTGTCCTCGGTGGAGAGATAGGCGCGGATGCGCCGCTCCAGGCCCAGGCGCTTGAGGCCGGCGGCGGCCAGAATGATGGCGGCGTAGTCGCCGCGGTCGAGCTTGGACAGGCGGGTATCGAGGTTGCCGCGCAGCGGCTTGACGACCAGTTGCGGGTACTTCGCGGCGATCAGGGCCTGGCGGCGCAGGCTGCTGGTGCCGACGATGCTGCCGGCCGGCAGGCCGGCGAGGCTGTCGAAATCGTTCGACACGAAGGCGTCGCGCGGGTCCTCGCGCTCGAGGATGGCGGCCAGTTCGAACCCTTCCGGCAGTTCCATCGGCACGTCCTTGAGCGAGTGCACGGCCAGGTCGGCGCGCCCGTCGGCCATGGCGATCTCGAGTTCCTTGACGAACAGGCCCTTGCCGCCGACCTTGGACAGGGTCTTGTCGAGGATCTGGTCGCCGCGCGTCGTCATGCCGAGGATGTCGATCTGGCACTGCGGATATAATGCCGCGAGCCGGTCGCGTACGTGCGTGGCCTGCCACATGGCCAGGCGGCTCTCGCGCGATGCGATGGTCAATGTCGCGGGGAGCTTCTGGGTCGTGTCGTTGGAGTTCAAAACGGATTCTTTCACTGTCGTTGAGCCTGGATCGGCCGACGTCGGTGGGCGCCTGCCGCTGATCATAAATTCTAGCATGCGCCAACACGCCGCCCTACCCTTCGCGGCCAGCGAGTTGCACTACCGATTAGTTGTTCCGAACAATTCAACCAGTGGTCACCATGGACAAACCTGCTGCACAAGATCTCCAGGCGCAAGCCCAAGCCCTGATTGCCCCCGCCTCCGCCGGCGCCGACAAGGACGCGCCGCTCAAAGAAGACATCCGCCTGCTCGGCCGCC
>DAMAFT010001027.1:0-1330 GCA_031995805.1 Massilia sp. | reverse complement strand
TCACGTCGTTGCGGAACGCGAAATAGGTGCCGTTCGAGCCGGCCGAGGCGTGGATCGCGGCGGTGCCGACCAGCTCGCGCCGCACCGCGTCCTCGAGCACGAACAGGTAGGATTCTTCGCTGGGGATGTCGACGTGGGCGGCGAACGAGGCGACCGAACGTTCGACGAACGCGGCGATCTTCTCGCGCGTGCGCGGCAGGGTATGCACTCCCGGCGTGGACGCCGCGAGCAGCGTCTCGAGGGCGCCGACATCCGCGGGTTCTACCGGACGGACTACGTACATGGAAACTCCCGGAAAGGCAACGGACGGAGGATGGAAACGGCCCGGTTGCCCGGGCCGTCGTGCGTCATGCGGGCTGCTTACGCCGCGCCGAATTCGTCGGCGGCGGCGCGCATGATGCGGTCGGCCTCGGCGATCTGCTCGTCCGAGACGACCAGGGCCGGGGCCAGGCGCACCACGTCCGGGCCGGCGATCAGCAGCATCAGGCCCATCTTTTCCGCGACCTTGGTGTAGTCCTTCGACTTGCCCTTGACGCCGTCCGCCATCGGCAGGCCGATGAGCAGGCCCTTGCCGCGCGGCTTGCCGAACAGTTGCGGGTAGTCGGCGGCCAGCTTCTCCAGGTTGGCGAACACCTTGGCGGACGCCGCGCGCACGCGCTCCAGGAAGGCCGGCTGGTTGATCTGCTCGATCACGTTCAGCGCGACGGTGGTGGCCAGCGGGTTGCCGCCGTAGGTGGTGCCGTGCGAGCCGACGTTGAAGTGCTGGGCGATCGCGTCGGTGGTCAGCATCGCGCCGATCGGGTAGCCGTTGCCCAGCGCCTTGGCCGAGGTCAGGATGTCCGGGGTCACGCCCACGTTCATGTAGTCGTACAGGGCGCCGGTGCGGCCCACGCCCGACTGCACTTCGTCGAACACCAGCAGCGCGCCGGTCTGGTCGCACAGCTCGCGCAGCGCCTTGAGGAACCCGACGTCGCCCGGGATCACGCCGCCCTCGCCCTGGATCGGCTCGACGATCACGGCCGCCACGTCGTCCTTGACGGCGGCGCGCGCGGCGTCGATGTCGTTGTAGGCGATGTGGTTAATTTCCGGCGGCAGCGGCTCGAAGCCTTCGGTGTACTTCGACTGGCCGCCGACCGACACGGTGAACAGCGTGCGGCCGTGGAACGAGGCGTAGCACGACACGATGCGCGACTTGTGCGGGCCGAACTTGGTGTGCGCGTACTTGCGCGCCAGCTTCAGCGCCGCCTCGTTGGCTTCGGCGCCCGAGTTGCAGAAGAACGCGCGGTCGGCGAAGGTCGCCTCGGTCAGCGCGCTGGCCAGGCGCAGCACC
>DAMAFT010001026.1:0-1334 GCA_031995805.1 Massilia sp. | reverse complement strand
CGGAAGTGTCGGCGCGCTTCACCCTCGATGCGCTGCCCGGCAAGCAGATGGCGATCGACGCCGACCTGAACGCCGGCCTGATCAACCAGGAAAAGGCCCAGCAGCGCCGCAAGGACGTGGCGACCGAGGCCGACTTCTACGGCGCCATGGACGGCGCCTCGAAGTTCGTGCGCGGCGACGCCATCGCGTCGATGCTGATCCTGCTCATCAACATCGTCGGCGGCGTCGCGATCGGCGCGCTGATGCACGGCCTGTCCTTCGGCGAGTCGTTCCGCCAGTACGCCCTGCTGACCATCGGCGACGGCCTGGTCGCGCAGATCCCGGCGCTGCTGCTGTCGGCCGCCGCGGCGGTGCTGGTGACCCGCATCAGCGACTCGGGCGACTTCGAGCAGCAGGTCAGCGGCCAGCTGCTGGCCCAGCCGCACGTGCTGTACTCTGCCGCCGGCGTGATGGTGATCCTGGCCCTGGTGCCGGGCATGCCCTGGTTCTACTTCATGGTGTTCGCCGGCGCCCTGGGCTACGTCGGCTGGCGCATGGCGAGCCGCGTCGCGCCGCCGGCCGCGACCGACGTCGCCGCCATCGAGGCCGCGCTGCGCGAGGACAAGGCGCCGGAACTCGACTGGCAGCAGCTGCCGGTGGTACAGCCGATCGCCCTCGCGGTCGGCTACAAGCTGGTGCACATGGTCGACAAGGCCCAGGGCGAGGTGCTGACCAAGCGCGTCAAGGGCGTGCGCCAGAGCCTGTCCGAGCAGATGGGCCTGCTGCTGCCGCCGATCGGCGTGCGCGACGACCTGACCTTGCGCCCGAACCAGTACTCGATCGCCATCAACGGCACCGTCGTCGCCGAGGGCGAGGTGCAGCCCGACGCCCTGATGGCGATCGCCTCGCCCAATGTCTACGGGGAGCTGGACGGCATTCCCGGCATCGAGCCGGCGTTCGGCATGGCCGTGACCTGGATCGCGCCGGACCAGAAGGCCCACGCGCTGGGCCAGGGCTACCAGGTGGTCGAGGTGGCGAGCGCGATCGCCACCCACCTGTCGAAGGTGGCCAGGGACTACATGGCCGAGCTGTTCCGCCACGAGGACGTGCCGGCCATGCTGGAACGCCTGACGGCGCTGTCGCCCAGGTTGTCCGACGCGCTGGGCAAGACGCTCACGCACACCCAGCTGCTGCGCGTGTTCCGCGTGCTGCTGGCCGAGAACGTGTCGCTGAAGGACATCGTGGTCATCGCCACCACGCTGCTGGACAGTGCGGAATCGACCAAGGACCCGATCCTGCTGGCGGCCGAGGTGCGCTGCGCGCTGCGGCGCCAGATCGTGTCGGGCCTGTACGGC
>DAMAFT010001025.1:0-1339 GCA_031995805.1 Massilia sp. | reverse complement strand
GGCAACGCGGTCATCGGAAAGCCACGCTTGTCGCAACGCCACCATAGTGCCGCCACCACGCAGTCATCATTTTATGAGCTCCTACAAGATCGAAGCGGGCACCGCGCAACACCTGGGCAATCGCCCGCAACAGAACGACCGGGCCGCGCTCATGACCGGGGCGCGCGCCCCGGGCTACGTGCTGGCGGTACTGTCGGACGGCATCGCCGGTGCCAGCGCCTCGGAACAGGTGCTGCATACGGCCCGGCAGGTCTTCGACGAATTCAAGCCGGGCGACCGCCCGACCATCGAGCGCCTCCAGCAATTATTGCGCGAGATCGTCGCCGAGACCCATATGGTCATCAACATGAACGCATTCACCACCAAGACGCAGGCCCAGGCCAGCTTCGTCGGCCTGGTATTGACGCCGCACGGCGAGGCCGTGTGGGCGCACGTGGGCGATTCGCGCCTCTACCATTTCCAGGACGGCAAGTGCCTGGCGCGCACGAGCGACGCGGACTATGTCGGGCACCTGGTGTCGAGCGACCGCCTGCCGCCGGAAGCGGCGAAGAACCACCGCAAGTCCAAGCTCTTGCTGAATGTCCTGGGCAATAGCCGCAAGGATCCCTTCATCACCTTCGGCCAGCGCACCGGCCTGGCGCCCGGCGCCGTGTTCCTGCTGTGCTCGGACGGCCTGTGGCATTTCTTCACCGATGCCGAACTGGGCGCCGCCACCGCCAGGGCGACGCCGCGCCAGGCGGCGGAAATGCTGATCGGGAAGGCGGGCGAGCGCTCGCAGGGCAAGGGGGGGAATTGCACGATGGCGATCGTCAAGCTGGTCAGGCCGGCGGTGTAGGAATGGCCTGGCAGCAGGGGGTAGAGCCCGGTGTTCGGCCCCGGCATTTGCCGGAGCGGCGACCTCACTTACCCTGCGCCGCCGCCCTGGCCTTCTCTTCGGCCTCCTTGGCCGCCTTGGCGGCGCGTTCGGCCTTGCGCTGCGCCACGCGCTGCTGGCGCCGCGCGGATTCGGCCTTGCGTTCCTCGAGCGCGCGTACGTTGGCCGCGCGCTGGCCGGCTTCCTGGGCCTCCTTGCGCTGTTCCGCGCCCAGGCGCGCATCCCGTTCGGCGATACGCGCCGGCACGGTGGACGTGCGCGGGGCCGCGGCCGGCTTCGGGGCCGGCGCGGGCCGCGGTGGTTCGGCGGCCAGCTTCGCTTCCTGTTCCTGGTAGCGCTTCTCGGCCTCGGCCAGCTGGCGGTCGCGGTCGTCGACGATCGCCTGGCGCTTGAAGCGCGGGGCCTGCACCGCGATCGCGCGCTGCGCCGCCAGCGCGGTGCGGCGGCGTTCCCTGGCCTCGTTCA
>DAMAFT010001024.1:0-1341 GCA_031995805.1 Massilia sp. | reverse complement strand
GGTGACGTCGCTGCGGCTCGTGGTCGCGCAGCCGCCCAGCAGCAGGCCCAGCGATGCCACCGCGGCGATCAGGAGGCGTTTCATGACTTTCTCCAAAAAAAGTGCTGTTCCATAAACGGTTCTATACAAGAATACATCGTAATAGGGTTGTTCGATATTCGCCGGCACATTTACGTGCGGTTACGACCCGTACATGGCGATACATGCGCCCCCATTGCGCCGCGCCATGCGGGCAGGGTGTTGGTAAAATAAGCACTTCACCAACGGCCCTGCGGATCCTTCACCATGCGCACCGATACGCCCCTGACCATCTACCGGAAAGACTACACCGCCCCCAGCTACCTGGTCGACACCGTGGAACTCGGCTTCGACCTCGACCCCGCCCGCACCGTCGTCGCCAACCGCCTGACGCTGCACCGCAACCCCGACAGCGCCCGGCGCGAGATCGAACTGTACGGCGAGGACATCGAGCTGGTGGCGATCCGCCTGAACGGCAAGACGCTGGGCAAGGGCGACTACGCCATCGAGGGCAACCTGATGCGCATCTTCGCCACGCCGGACGACGTGACGCTGGAAATCGAGACCGTGTGCGTCCCGGAACGGAACACGACGCTCAGCGGCCTGTACACCTCGAACGGCAGCTTCTACACCCAGTGCGAGGCGGAAGGCTTCCGCCGCATCACCTATTTCCCGGACCGCCCGGACGTGATGGCCAAGTACACGGTGATGCTGCGCGCCGACAAGACCAGCTACCCCGTGCTGCTATCCAACGGCAACCTGCTGGAGCAGGGCGACCTGCCGGACGGCCGCCACTATGCGCTGTGGGAAGACCCGTTCAAGAAGCCGTCCTACCTGTTCGCGCTGGTGGCCGCGCGCCTGGTCTGCCAGGAAGAGACGTTCCGCCTGGCCGACGGCCGCGACGCGCTGCTGCAGGTGTGGGTCGAGGACGGCAACCTCGACAAGACCGACTACGCGATGCAGTCGCTCAAGCACAGCATCCGCTGGGACGAGGAGCGCTGGAACCTCGAGCTCGACCTCGACCGCTTCATGATCGTCGCCGTGGGCGACTTCAACATGGGGGCGATGGAAAACAAGGGCCTGAACATCTTCAACACCAAGTACGTGCTGGCCAACCCGCGCGTGGCCACCGACGTCGACTTCCAGGGCATCGAGGCCGTCGTCGGCCACGAGTATTTCCACAACTGGACCGGCAACCGCGTGACGTGCCGCGACTGGTTCCAGCTGTCGCTGAAGGAAGGCCTGACCGTGTTCCGCGACCAGGAATTCTCGGCCGACATGGTCGGTACGCCGACCGGCCGCGCCGTCACCCGCATCGACCAG
>DAMAFT010001023.1:0-1341 GCA_031995805.1 Massilia sp. | reverse complement strand
CGGCGGCAGGCAGCGCGGGCGCGGGCGCCGCCGGCGTCACCGGCGCGGGCGGCAGCTCCGCGACCGCCTGCGGCGCGTCCGCCAGCGGCGCCGGCGCCGTCTCGCGCCAGCCGTCCCACTGCAGGCCCAGCGACACGCCGATGACGACGGTCGCGGCCAGCGCCAGCGGCGCACGCCAGCGGCCCAACGGCGAAGCCACCAGCGCCCGTTCTTGCGCATCGTTGGCGGCGTCGGCGCGGGCGCGCAGCGCTTCCTGCGCCTGGGCGCGGATGCGCGCATCGAGGTCGGGCGGCGGCGCCGGATGGTCGAGGCCGCGCAACTGCGCCGCCAGGTCGTCCTCGCCGTTCAGGAAGGCGTCGAGTGCGCGCTCATCGTCATGCGCATCATGGTCGGCGTCGTGGCGGGTCATGCTCCGGCCTCCTTGGTGGGTTCGAGCGCCAGTTGCGCGCGCAGCTTGCGCATCGCGTAGCGCAGCCGGCTCTTGACCGTCTCGGCCGACGTGTCGCACAGGACGGCGATCTCGTCCAGGGCCAGGCCGCTGAACTGCTGCAGCACCAGCGCCTCGCGCTGCTCCTCGGGCAGCGCGCGGATCGCGGCGTGCAGGCGCGCCGTCTGCTGGCGCGCGTCGAGCGCCTGTTCCGGCGTGGCCTCGTCGGCGGCGCCGTCGGCCGCGCCGTCCGGCACGACCGCCGGGTCGCGCCGCATCAGGTCGATCAGGCGGTTGCGCGCGATCTGGTACAGGAAGGTGCGGAACGAGGCGCTGGCGACATAGCGTGCGCGCGCCTGGTGCAGCGCGGCCCAGCTGTCCTGCATGACTTCGTCCACCCATTCGCGCCGCGGCGAACGCCAGGCGATGAAGCGGTACAGTCCCTGGCGGTGGCGGCGGTACAGCTCCTCGAACGCGGCCAGGTCGCCGTCGCGGTAGCGCAGCGCCAGGTCTTCGTCGGAGGGTTCGTTCGCCATGCCTGCATCATAGCATCGTGGCGGCAGGAGCAGCGGCTGCGCGGCGGGTCCGGACGGTGCCGGGCGGACGGGCCATTTCCTTATCGCGGATTAGGCTGTAAGCTATGCGGCCGACAAGGCATCGCAGACTACCACGATGGGGACACTCGACCAGGGCGCCACCGCGCCCGCCGGTCCCGCCGGCCACGAGCCGGCTGCAAGCGGGCCGCCGCACGCGCGCGGCACAACTCTGCTACGCTCTTGCGTCGGCGCCCGCCACGAACGGCGGCGCCGGGCTGCCCCGGAAGCAGCAGCCTGCCGTCCGCCCGCCGGACGGCCTCCTCAACCTTTTTAGCCAGCACACAGAATGAATTCCTCGACTGAGCAAGATAACGGCCA
>DAMAFT010001022.1:0-1343 GCA_031995805.1 Massilia sp. | reverse complement strand
CCCTCGCCGTCGCGCGCGATGTCCTCCTGACGCCGTTCGGACTCGACGAAGGCAAGCTCATCACGACGCTCGGGACGATGTTCACGCACAAGGTCGACTACGCCGACCTGTATTTCCAGTTCACCAAGAGCGAAGGCTGGAGCCTGGAAGAAGGCATCGTCAAGAGCGGCAGCTTCTCGATCGACCAGGGCGTCGGCGTGCGCGCCGTGTCCGGCGACAAGACCGCCTTCGCCTATTCCGACGACATCTCGCAGGCGGCGCTGCTGGACGCCGCCGCCGCCACGCGCACCATCGCGCGCGCCGGCAGCGGCCGCGTCAAGGTGGCGGCGCAGGTGACGCCGTCCGGCGGCCGTTCGCTGTACCTGCCGCACGATCCCCTGAATTCGCTGGACGCCACCGCCAAGGTCGCCCTGCTGGAGCGCGTCGAGAAGATCGCGCGCGCCAAGGATCCGCGCGTGGTGCAGGTGATGGCCAGCCTGGCCGGCGAATACGACGTCGTGCTGGTGGTGCGCAGCGACGGCGTGCTGGCGGCCGACATCCGCCCGCTGGTACGGGTTTCCGTCACCGTGATCGCCGAGCAGAACGGCCGGCGCGAAGTCGGCTCCTCGGGCGGCGGCGGCCGCTACGACTACGGCTACTTCAGCGAGGAGCTGCTGGATAAATACGCCAGCGAAGCCGTCAAGGCCGCGCTGGTGAACCTGGAAGCGCGGCCGGCGCCGGCCGGCCCGATGACCATCGTGCTCGGCCCGGGCTGGCCCGGCGTGCTGCTGCACGAGGCGGTCGGCCACGGCCTGGAAGGCGATTTCAACCGCAAGGGTTCGTCGGCCTATGCCGGCATGATCGGCGAGCGCGTCGCCGCCAAGGGCGTCACCGTCGTCGACGACGGCACGCTGCAGGACCGCCGCGGCTCGCTCAACATGGACGACGAGGGCAATCCCACCCAGTGCACCACCCTCATCGAGGACGGCATCCTGAAGGGCTATATCCAGGACACGATGAACGCGCGCCTGATGCGGATGCCGGTCACCGGCAACGCGCGCCGCGAATCCTTCGCCCACCTGCCGATGCCGCGCATGACCAATACCTATATGCTGGCCGGCGACAAGGATCCGGCCGAGATCCTGGCCTCGGTCAAGAACGGCCTGTATGCGGTGAACTTCGGTGGCGGCCAGGTCGACATCACCAACGGCAAGTTCGTGTTCTCGGCCAGCGAGGCCTACATGATCGAGGACGGCAAGGTGACGTATCCGGTGAAGGGCGCCACCCTGATCGGCAACGGCCCGGACACGATGAACCGCATCTCGATGATCGGCAACGACATGGCGCTCGATTCGGGCGTGGGC
>DAMAFT010001021.1:0-1346 GCA_031995805.1 Massilia sp. | reverse complement strand
CCGCCCATGCCGGCCGCCTTCAAGGTGGGGCCGAGGTGGTCGGCCAGGAAGCGGGTTTCGTCCTCGGCCGTGTACAGCATCGATTCCCAGGTCTGGGTGGCCATCGGCTCGTTCTGCGGCGACACGCCCCAGATCGGCACGCCGGCCTTTTCGTAGGCCTGGATGAACTTCACGAAGTAGTTGGCCCACACGTCGCGGTATTCCGGCAGCAGCTTGCCGCCCTTGAGCATGGTCTTGTTCGACTTCATCCAGGCCGGTGCGCTCCAGGGCGTGGCGATCACGCGCATCTCGCTGCCGTGCGCCTTCGCGGCGGCGATGCCTTCGCGCAGGAACGGGATGCGGTTCTTCATGTCGTGCTTGACGTCGAACGAGGCCAGCGTCGTGTCGCCGTCCTTCACGTAGCTGTAGGTGTCGGTGCCGAAGTCCGAGCTGTTGATGGTGGTGCGCATGATGTTGTAGCCGAGGCCCTGGCGCGGGTCGAAGCAGGCGGTGATGAACGCCTTCTTCGCGGCCGGCTTGAGCCCGGCGTACAGGTCGGCGGTGGCGTCGGTCACCGCACCGCCGAAGCCGAAGATCGCCTGGTAGCGCTTGCTCGTATCGATGAACACCGAGATGTCGGTCTCGACCGGCTGCGTGGCGGCGACCGGCGCGGCCAGGCCGGCGGCGACCAAACGCTGCGGGGCATCCTTGGCGGTCGTTACTACCTGCCACGCACGCCCGCCCGCGCGCGCAGTGGACGCCGCAGCGGCGGCCTGGCCGGCCGGCGCGTCGATCGCGGCGCGCGCCAGCGGCGTGGCGGCCAGGGTCGCGGCGCCCATCAGGCGCAATGCATCTCGTCGTGAAGTCACTCTGTCTCCTTGTGGTTGTTCTCTGGTCGCGGCGACGGCTGGCGCCGCCACTCCGTCATGCTATTACAGTTTGTAGTTCAGCCCGAACAATACCTGGCGGCCGTAGGTCGTGTAGCGCTCCGGCGCATACGCGCCGCTGGCGAACGCGCTGCCCTGCTTGGTCTGGTAGGGCTGGTTGCCCAGGTTGTTCACCTGGACCAGCAGGCCAAGGTTCTTGTACGGGCCGTCCTGGAACTCGTAGCCGACCTGCACGTCGATCTGCTTCTCGGCCAGGATCTCGCTGAAGGAGCGCTGCGCGAACAGGCCGGTGACCTCACCGCGGAAGGCCGAGCGGTAGCGCTCCGCGATACGGGCCGAGAAGCCGTCCTTCTCGTAGAACACGGTCAGGTTGGCGACCACGCCCGACAGGCCCGGCAGCTTTTCCTTCGTGCCCGGACCGTTCGGCGAGATCGAGCTCTCGGTGCCAGAGGCGCTGGCCTGCACGCCGAAGCCTTCCAG
>DAMAFT010001020.1:0-1348 GCA_031995805.1 Massilia sp. | reverse complement strand
TGCCCTTGGCGCCGCCCACGGCGATCGTGGTGCCGTCGGTGCCGACGCCGGCGGTCAGGTCCATGCCGGCCTTCACGCGCCACAGCTGGCGGCCGCTCTCGGCCTCGGCGCGCACGATCTCGCCGCCGCCGCCGGCGACCACCACGGTATTGCCGGCCAGCGCGGGCGTGAACTGGTAGTGCTGCGACTTGCCGACGTCCAGCTTCCAGGCGGTGCGCACGGCCATCGAACCCTTCAGGTCGACCAGTGGCGCGGGCTGGTTGCCCTTCGGCTTGGACGAGAACGGGTTCAGCGAATTCAAGGTGGAGCAGCCCGTCATCAGGGCAAGGACACCGACACCAACCAGCTTCCGGGAAATACGCATGTTCTGTTTACCTTGTTCTTGAAAATACTACGCTCCCGCCGTGGCGGGAGCCCATGCCCTCATCCGTCGTTCCCGCGCAGGCGGGAACCCATACCGACGGGAACGAAGCCGCTATGCCAACGCTGCGACTGCGGATACCCGGCATGGGCCCCGCCTGCGCGGGGACGACGGTGTTCTTATGCCGGCTTGACCGTCACCGCCGGCCCCGCGGCGCCGCCGATCGCATCCAGCTTGAGCTGGGTGACCTGGCGGCCCGGATGGTTCTTGGCCATCTTGTCCAGCGCCGCCTGGTAGGCGGTGCGTGCGTCGGCGATCTTGTTCTGGGCGACCAGCACGTCGCCCTTGCGGTCCTGCACTTCGGCGGCGAACTGCGGCAGGAAGTCGCCGTTCAGCATGGCCAGGGCCTGGTCGTAGGCCTTCTCGTCCAGCAGCACGCCGGACAGGCGCAGGCGCGCCACCGACTTGTACTCGTCGTTGCCGTGGTCGATCGCCCACTGCAGCTGCGCCTTGGCGGTCTTCAGGTCGCTGGCGTCGAACGCCGACTTGGCGGCGGCCAGCGCGGCCATCTGGGCGTAGGCGGTCGAGCCGAACTTGCCCTCGACGTCGGCCGCGATGCGCTGCACCTTGGCGTTGTCGCTGGTCTGCGCGGCCTCGACCAGGCCGTCGTACAGGCCGGACGCTTCCGCGGACTGCTTGGCCTGGTGCGAACCCCAGAAGTTCCAGCCGGCGTAGCCGGCCAGCGCGATGATCAGCACCCAGGTAATCAGGTTGCCGAAACGGCCCCAGAAGGCCTTGAAGTTGGCTATCTGTTCCTGTTCTTCGAGATCGTATGCCATTGTCGTTCTTGTTTGTTGGATTGATGGGGCCGCGGCAGCGGATTACGGGTGGTAGTGCACGTGGTCGTGGTCGTGGTCGTGATCGTGGGTACCGACGACCTGGTCGACCAGGTAGTCGACGGCCGCGTCGAACGCCACGCTTTCCTGC
>DAMAFT010001019.1:0-1349 GCA_031995805.1 Massilia sp. | reverse complement strand
CCGGCGCAGCGGGCGGCGCAGGCGGTGCCGGTGCAGCCGGCGGCGCCGGCGGTGCCGGCGGCGGTGCAGGCGGCGGCGGTTCGGCAGGCAATGCCGGCGCCTCGTCGACCGGCGGCGCAGCATCCTCGTCGAACCTGTCGGGCACCAGCATGGCTTCCACCGGCGCAGCCGGCAACCCTGACGGCACGACCGGCGGCACCAGCGGCGGCGCCGGTTCGGGTTCGGGCGCAGCCACCGGCGGCGCAGCCACCAGCGGCACCACCACCGCAATGGCCGGCACCACCCGCGGCGGCGCGGGCGGCGCAGGCGGCGCGGGCGCAACCGGCGCCATGGGCGGTGCCGGTGCAGCCGGTGCGGCCGGCGGCGCAGGCGGCTCGGGTGCAGCGGCTTCGAACACGGCCGGCGCAGGCGCGGCAGGCGGCGCAGCCACCGGCGGTACCGGCGGCGCAGCGGCTTCGCTGGCCGGCACCGCAGGCAACGGCGCTTCGAACAGCGGCGGCGCAGGCGGCGCAGGCGGTGCAGGCGCAGCAGCGACCTCGACGGCCGGCGCAGGCGGTGCCGGCGCAGCGGGCGGCGCAGGCGGCTCGACCGGCATGGCACAAGCCAACGCAGGCGCCGGCGCAGCTGGTGGCGCAGCGACCGGCGGCCAGGCCACGACCGGCTCGGCATCGGTGGGCGATTCGTCGGCCGGCGCCGGCGGCAACGGCGGCGCAGGCGGCTCCTCGACCGGCGGCAACGGCGGCTCGCTGGCCTCGATCACCGCAGGCTACGGCGTCGGCGGCATGGGCGGCGACGGCATGGGCGGCAACGGCGGCTCGAACTCGGTCAACGCCGGTTCGTTCAACATGTCCAACAGCATGAGCGGCGTGGGCGCAGGCGCAGCCGGCATCACGGTGGTGAGCCAGAACAGCGGCATCTCCTCCCTGGTCCAGCAGAGCGTGAACGTCCAGAGCAACATGACGGTGGGCCAGTAATCGCCTCGGACTGCCGCGCCTTCGGGCGCGGCAGTTTCCCGTCGTCGCCATTCAGGGGTAGAACATGCACCGTTACGTTACTCAGAAATTCGTCGTCCGCGCCTGCAGCGTCGCTGCGCTCGCGGCGCTCGCATCGGCAGCCTGGGCCGGTTCGGACGAGACCGTCGACGCCCGCACCGCGGCCGCCCGGTCCCTGTTCACGCCCGCGCATTCGATCAGCGCCGCGACGCCCGCCGCCCAGGCCCAGCCGGGTGCCAATCCGGCCGCGGACGCCGCTTACCTCGAGCAGCAGCGTGGTGGCACGGATACCCACAACGACATGAAGCTGGACGGCAACGTGGCGAACAACAGCGCGACCAACGTCGTCACCGGGGC
>DAMAFT010001018.1:0-1370 GCA_031995805.1 Massilia sp. | reverse complement strand
TGACGCTGGTCGGCAACGACCTGTACATCGGGAACTTCCATAGCGCGTCGGCATTCGCGATGTACAGGTCGTTGCCGACCAGCGTCATGCCGAACGGCGAATTCAGGTCCTGCATGAACACGGTCTTGCTCTCGGCCGTGCCGTCCTGCTTCAGGCCGCGCAGCAGCACGATGCGGTTCGGCGATTCGACCCCGGCGCCGGCCTTCTTCTGTGCCAGGCCCTGCACCTTGGCGCGGATGCCGCTTTCCTTCGGCCCATCCTTGGGCTTGTTGCTCTCGGCCACCAGCACGTCGCCGTTGGGCAGCACGTACAGCCAGCGCGGATGGTCGAGGCCGCTCGCATAGGGCGTGGCCGCGAGGCCCGCCGCCGGCACCGGGCGCGTGCCCTGGGGCCACGGCTTGGCGTCGGCCACGTTCAGCGTCGGGATCAGCGATTTCTGCGGCGCCGGCAGCGACGGGTTCGGGCCCCAGCCGACCGGGTACTGCTGGGCGGAAGCGGACAGGCTGAGGGCGCCCAGCAGGGCGGCGGCCAGCGGCAGCAGGGTGGCGCGTGGGTTCATCGGTTCTTTCCTCCGTCGGGGATGGTCGAGTCGTGGTCGCGCATGTCGCGGTTGCGGTCGGGTTGCGGGTTGGCCTGGGCGCCCTCCTTGGGCGACGGGTTCACGGCCTGGCTGATGCCGGGCGTGCCGCGCGCCTCGGTGTCGACGAGGCCCTGTTCCAGGTCTTCGGCGGCCTGCTTCATGACGCCGCGCGGGCGCTGGTCCTGGCCGTCCGGCGATTCGTCGCGCTCGTGCGGCTCGCGCTTGTAGCTTTGTTCCTCGATCTTGCGGTCCGTGTTCACGAACCGGTCTTTTTCTTCCTGCGGCATGGTAGCCTCCGTTGCTGGATATTGTTGAAATCCTAATGCTTCGGACAGAAGCCGGTCGCGCAATTGGATGATGCTTTTTTGCAATGAAATGATTACCATGGTGCTTTCCCGCCGACTGCCTGGAACTGCCGTGAAAACAGAAGCCTTCGACCACCATGCCGCCAGCGACTGCCCGAACTGCTCGGCCGCCGTCTCCGGCAATTTCTGCCACCAGTGCGGACAGGAGACCGTGCTGCATCCGCCCAGCATCCACGAGTTCCTGCATGAATTCATCGGCCACTACGTGGCGCTCGAAGGCAAGCTGTGGAAGACGCTCGGGCTGCTGCTGCTGCGCCCGGGCCGCCTGACGCTCGAATACATGGCGGGCAAGCGGGTGCGCTACGTGCAGCCGCTGCGCGTCTACCTGACCTTCAGCCTGATCTTCTTCGCCATCTTCAAGTTCATGGGAGAGAGCCACGAGATCGCCGGCGTCAAGGTGGGCGGCATGCCGGTCGTGCAGGTCG
>DAMAFT010001017.1:0-1380 GCA_031995805.1 Massilia sp. | reverse complement strand
CCACGCCGCTCCCGGCTGGGGCGCACTGAAATTCGTTGCCCTCGACCTGTACTGCTCGAACATGTGCCACGAGGCGACCAGCCGCGGCCTGCCGCGGACGGTGGGCGTCGGCAAGCGCACCGTCACGCTGGACGACTTCGAGCATGCCGATACCATCCTGATCTTCGGCCAGAACCCGGCCACCAACCATCCGCGCATGCTGGGCGAGCTGCGCGAGCGCGGCCTGGAGCGTTTCACCGATCCGCAGAGCGTGGTCGAGATGGCGACGCTGGGCAGCACGACGATCAGTTCCTGCTTCGTCCAGCCGCGCCCGCCGGGGACGCCGCGCGTGCTGGACGCCGGCTTCATCGCGCGCCACGCCACCGGCTTCGATGCCTTCGCCGCCGACCTGCGCGGCGAGGACTGGGACTTGCTGGTGCGCGAATCCGGCGTCGAGCGCGACCTGATCGAGCGGCTGGCGCAGACCTTCGTGCCGGGCCGGCGCGTGATCTGCTCCTGGGGCATGGGCCTGACCCAGCACAGGATTTCGCCGCAGGCGGTGGCGATGCTGTCGAACCTGATGATGATGGCGCGGCCAGATCGGCATCTGCGGCGCCGGCCTGCGCCCGGTGCGCGGCCATTCGAACGTGCAGGGTAACCCTGCGGTCGGCATCGAGGAGCAGCCGAGCGAGGACTTCCTGGACAGGCTGCAGCAGGTGTTCGGCTTTGAACCGCCGCGCCGCCACGCCTACGACGCGGTGCGCACGATCGAGGCGATGATCGCCGGCGAGGTGAAGGTATTCGTGGGCCTGGGCGGCAACGTCGCCAGCGCCACGCCGGACACGCCGCGCACCTGCCAAGGCCTGTGCACCTGCGCCCTGACCGTGCACATGGCCACCAAGCGCAATCGCAGCCACCTGGTGCACGGGCGCGAGGCGCTGCTGCCGGTGCTGGGCTGCACCGAGGTGGACGTGCAGGACGGCGTGGCACAGGGCGTTACGGTGGAAGACTTGATGAGCATGGTCCACGTGTCGTACGGCGTGCCCCCCGGCCAGCCCTGACTGCGCTCGGAAACGGGCGGCTTCCATTTGAAGGTGGCTTCGCGCGAGCTGGAATGGAACACGCCGAGTGGCAAGGCGCAGTTCCTGGTGACCAACCCGCTGGTGCCGCCGTCGAGCGTCGCCGACGGTTGCGGCACGCAGACGTCGAAATCGATTCCCGTGTTGCTGCATGCCCGGACCTGAAAAGCCAATTGGTACTATTCAGCTAGAAACACAGCTACGAAAGGTGTAAGTGAACGCCGGATTCTGGCCGAACGAGGCCTTCTGTCTGAATCGACTACGGTTCTCTAGACACTCGCAAGCCGTTCAAAATATCGCTTTTCAAAATCGACTGGCGACA